>DASRRA010000001.1:0-3825 GCA_035696085.1 Bacteroidia bacterium
TCCAATCGTAATAAAGTGCTCCCGCTGTTCAAAATCTGCCCAGTTTGATACATCTTCAGTTGAAATTGGATTCAGTAAAAACGGAATATAGTGAAGCAAATCCGCTTTGATTTGAAAGCGATTGATTAACAATTCCATTTCCACATCTGAAATAATCAACGAAATATCAGATCGAAGAATGCTGGCGATCTCGCGCTTGGCCATTTCCTCTTTTAAAACATCACCATCTTCAAACTTGCGGTTTTCCTTCAATGCTTTATGCCTTGCCACACGTAAACAATGCAGGTCAATGGTGTCCAATACTCGCAATGCATCCGGACAATGTGTAGCTACCCTCCAACCAAACTGCTCTTCGATCATAAACTTATCGAACACCACGATATCAGGTTTTAATTCTGAAATGAATACATCGAAACTGTCATCGTTCAACAGAATTGATTTTTTGGAAATCGGCCATTTGGAGAAATCAATCATGTGATCCGAATCTGTTGCAGTGCTTGCAAATGTAAGCTTCCAATCCTGAGAAAGGAATAATTCCATTAGTTGTACCGTGCGGCTACCACCCGCTGAGGAAGCTGGTTCGGGCCATACACTTCCTATAAATAAAACATGTTGTTCTCTCTTATGCATCATTCTCTTCTAAACACAATTTTCTATTCCAATTGAATTTGTTCATCTCCAGGCATGTAAGGCAAATAGGTGATGATGAACTGAAACATTTCATCCGATGTGCGCATACTTCCCTCCTGTTCCGAAACCAACCTGGGCGGACTAAATGGATTGTTTGGATTGTGGCGTGTATTGTCGTATACTCCTTCAATATGTATCGTGGCCCCTTTCGGGATTTTCAACATGGTTTTATAGGTATAGAAATATTGCCAGCGAAAATCCCATTTAGTGAT
The DNA here is from genome assembly GCA_035696085.1 of Bacteroidia bacterium. Taxonomy (GTDB): domain Bacteria; phylum Bacteroidota; class Bacteroidia; order 2-12-FULL-35-15; family 2-12-FULL-35-15; genus 2-12-FULL-35-15. The sequence continues at coordinate 903 of DASRRA010000001.1, forward strand.
GCGTATCATGGGAATCGTGTCCTTTTGCAACGTTACAGCATAAGCTAAAAATGATTTGCCCAATAAATGCATATGCGGATTGATCGTTAACACAGATATATCAAAAGGTAAGGTATAATCCGAATGAAATCTCATAACCGAATCTGCGGGTATCACTAATTTAGGTACCGTGGGAGATACACCATACGTGCCCATTTGAAATTCCTGCACCGGTCGTTTCGGTTTTGAAGAGGCAAAGAAAAAATTAAAAGTTGTTTGATCGGTGGTATCTACACGGGATGGGCCGTAATGAATATCTTTTAAAAAAAGTGCACTTTTCCGGGTTACTTTAAAACCGCCTATTCCTGCTGGGTATACCGGAGGCACTACACCAGGAAGATAGTTGGCGACCGATTGTGTAAGCATGGGAAATGTAACGCCATCATCATTGGCAAGGCCAAGAACTTTGTATGCATTCAGTTTATCCGGGAAGGCTTCCAAATCCACAACTGTATTGCCTTTGTAAACATCCTGTTTTTTATTAAACTCATAGCTCAGCAATTGCGCGTTTATATGGTGTACTAATTTTCTATTACCTGGAATAATCTCGATGGCGCGAACAAATGTATCCGTTGGTATTTCAAAAGGCACACGCATCAATAGAAACAGATCTTTCCCATTGCCTTTAATCTCATAAACATCACGTAATTTCACAACCAAATCGGGTTTGCCAAGCTGTGAACCTAATGGGAAGAAAGGTTCAGCAGGCATATGTGTGGAATCTCCCTGCACACAACCTTGATCTGTCCAGGTTGCAATCATCTTGATTTCATCTTCTGATAAAACATTTTCTTTTGCAAAGTGCACGTAGCTCGCATCTGCCGGCCAAGGTGGCATAAAGCGGCTTTGTGTAACAAATTTAATAAGCTTACTGCGTGAGGCCACATCTTTATATGTTAATAAAGAAAAGGGGCCTGCTTCACCAGGGCGATGGCAGGACGTACAGTTTTTAAAAATGATGGGGGCTATATTGTCCGAAAAAGTAATTGCTGCCGTTTTCTTTTGATCAGCCCTACCACAGGAAGCAAAAAATGTAAGGGCGAGAATATAATAAATAAAATTTATTCGCTTAATAAATTGCATTTCTAAATGAAAATTAAAAAATTGCCAACTCAACTTTAAATTTATAAATTAGTAGGCGAATTATACCTGTTAAAATTTGTAAGTATGATTTTTTCTAATAAAAAATTCCTTTCGTTAAGGGTTTTTATTTTCTCGTTTTTCATCATCATTATGTGCTCCTGTCACTCCAATCGACCTGGCTACAACCCTTATCTACGTAAGCGTCCCTTGGAGAAGCAATACAAATCAAATAAGAGAGCTGTTGACCGCGGAACCAAAAATTACCACAAGCAAATGAAAAAAAACAGGAGATTCCTTGGCATTGGCCGCCCTGCTGATAAGCCAATGGGCAATTAGCTCAACAAAAATTTCATCGTATCCAAGCCATCTGCATAGTCGTTTAATGCTGGACATTGTGCTTTTCCAAATGGAATTGCTTTTTTAATACGCGAATCTGCTGAAACAATACATTGTATTTGTTCCGCATCATTTTCCAGGCGTTTATTCAATTGTTCCACATCATCATAATATTCGTAAAAGAGTACACCAATGGGAGAAGCATACATATCACTCTCTTTCAATAGCAAAAAGTTGTTATCAAACAGATTGGGTTCACTACTCATTAAATAAACCGTTCTGTTATAATCGTAATTGTTTGCATATTTATTTACATTGATAATGTCTTTGAAATCCAGTATTGATTCATAGAACAAATCAAACGTGTATCCTTTAGGAACGAAGAGTTTTGACACATTGCGGCATCCTAATCCAAAATATTGAAAAATATCCTGGCCCAGCTGATTTAATTCTTCTTTACTTTCTTTCCCTGTAAGTACGGCTACAGAATTCCTGTTTTTTCGAATAATGGTTGCGTATTTATTGAAGTAATATTCGAAGTAACGTGCCGTATTGTTACTACCTGTAGCAATTACTGCTTGCATATTTTTCAATTGCCCTTCCGTGAACTCAACATATTCGGCAAAAGCAGGTGCTATGTGAATCAGGATTTTGGCAACAAACGGAAGCAAGTGGTTATCATCAGAAGAAAGCTTTCCTATAAACCGGTTACCCGACAATAATACGCAAAGAAAATCATGAAAACCTACCAATGGTATATTCCCAGCCATGATTACCGCAACCTGCCGTTCTTTTTTGTTGTCAAGAAGCTGCTCCCGATACGGTGCAACAAATGTTTGTAATGCGTTTTTATCCAGGTTTTCTGCAATGGCAGCTATCGCATTCTTTGTATTTTGTTCAGTAAACCAGGGATTGTAAATAGCTACCTGTTTTATAAGCTCTTCGAAATCGTTGTAAAACAGGTCGTTTATGGCTGTAGAAGGCACTGTTGATTTAGGCTGCCCTACCTGTTTTAAGAATTCACCCAACGCACTAAAAGCTTCAATCCTGTTGTCTAAGGTCATTTTAGAAAGATTCTAAACTATATAAATTCTATATACTATTAACTTGTTTTATACTATATTTGTAGCGTAAATTTCAAACAAAACTAAGAAAAACAAAACTCAAATGGCAATTAAAATTACTGGAGAGTGCATTAATTGTGGAGCCTGTGAACCAGAGTGCCCAAACAATGCAATATACGAAGGTGGTAATGAATGGCGTTTTGCGGATGGAACTTCTATAAAAGGAAGCTTTACCGGCAAAAGCGGCCTTACGGTTGATGCAAATGAACCTGTTGCACCCGTATCGATGGACCTGTATTATATCGTTTCCGATAAATGTACTGAATGTGTTGGTTTTCATGACGAACCACAATGCGCGGCTGTATGTCCCGTAGATTGTTGTGTAGATGATGAAAACTGGA
>DASRRA010000002.1:0-35979 GCA_035696085.1 Bacteroidia bacterium
ATAAGGCAGAATTTGAAAAATTTAAAAAGAAACACTTTCTCTCTTAATAGGGGGAATAAAAATAGCGGTATGTGGAAGGTAAGCTCTCATGAGGCTTTAGGATTAGCGTCCACCTGTAAGTTCGATTCTTACAACCGCTACAAGATAGTAAATGAAACCACTATCTAAATAAAGGTGAAGGTATAGACATTTGAAGATGGATTATGCCTCACTTTTTTAAATCGAAACTAAATTTTTAAAATATATGCTAAACGAATTATCAAAAGAAATACACGAAAACGCTAAGTCTAAAGGCTTTTATGAAGACAAGAAAAATACAGGTGAAATGCTTGCACTTATTCATTCGGAGGTTTCAGAGGCTTTAGAAGCAGATAGATTAAAAAGGTATTGCCAATTATCTAAACCAGATCAAAATGTTTTAATGGGTTGGACTCATGATAATGCTTTTAAGATAGATTACAAAGACAAAGTAAAAGGTTCTTTTGATGAAGAGATGGCAGATATAATTATTAGAGTTTTAGATATGTGCGCCTTCAAAGATATTGACATTGATCTACACATTAAAGCTAAAATGAGATACAATTCAGCACGTGAACATAAACACGGTAAAGCTTACTAACCATGACTCCTATTCTAGCCATACTAACAATACTTATTATATGGATTTTACTAGCTATAGTATTTAAGAAACTAGGATTTTTGGAGGGAGTAGATGAAGAGATAAAAGAGTACAATAAAAAGAGAAATAATTTTAAATGATAAACTAAAAGCCGTCAAACGGAAAACACAATGGAAAAAACAGCAAAGATTACAAGAACAGTATTTAAGAATGAGTGGGCTAATCCAAAAGGAGGCTCTATTTACTACCACGATTTAGAGCTTGATAATGGAGACAAAGGGAGCATAGGCTCTAAAGAAAAAGAACCAGCTAAATTAAATCCAGGTCAAGAAATTACCTACACTATTGAAACTACCGATAAGGGTATAAAAATTAAACTTGTCAATCCACAACAGCAAAACAACTTTCAAGGAGGCGGTAAGAAATCCTATTCACCTTCTGATCCTAGAATAAGCAATACAGGATATGCCATGAGATATGTAGTAGATCTTATTATAGCTGGTAAAGTAGAGTACAAAGATATAGAACCTTCATTTGAAAAAGTCTTTGGGTTATTGGATAAAAAATACTTAGAACTTAAAGGTGATAAATCAGAACCAGTTAAGGAAGAAACCAACCTACCGTCTGAGCCTGTAACCGAGGGGCAAATATCTCATGTTAAAAAAATAGTTGAAGAAGGAAATCTATTTTCTAAAGAAGAGAGGGCTTCTGCAATAGCAAAAGTTAAAACCCTTACAAGAGGCAAGGCAGGGAGCTTTATTACAAAGCTGATAACTGCAAGTGAAGATAGGAAACATTCATTAGTAGAAGAAAACGATTTGCCATTCTAATGGTACAGGGAGAAGAAATTATAGTCCTTAAAATAAGAAGGGATGCATTTGAGAAGCTTTACAACGAGGGATTAATAAGCTTAGATGGTGAAGACTTCGAACTTGATAAAGTTTGCCCTTACAAAGAAGAATACCCTGAAAATGAAAATTGGGTAAAGTTAAAAGAAGAAGCTGGTAAGGCTTATAAAAGATTAAGAGAGTACGAATATAAATTAAGAGCCAAATGAGTAAAATTTTAATGCCTGCAATTCTTTCAAGATATGCTCCACGTGCTGACAAAAGTTGGACTATATCACTAAATGTAATAGAGCCTAATGCAGAGCAAAAGATAGCCATAGATAGAATGTTTCAACAGTCCTGTTATGTGCTTATTAAAGAAGGTGAAATATCAAAAGAAGAACAAAGCTTAATTGATACCCTAGAGGCAAAGGAGTTTAAAATTAAAACCAAGAGCCAAAGATTGAAAGGTGTCCTTTATAGAGTTTGGGAAAACCACCACAGCGCAAACATGACCGAGAAAGAATACTATGACTTTGAAATGGAAAGAATTATTGACTTGTATAAAACTAAAATAGATTGAAATGCAATCACCTGTCAGCCTAAAAAACTATACTGAATTAATCTTACCTAAACTTAGTGAGAGCCAAAGGAAGATTTACAATATAATAGCACAGCACGCTTGTGGAATAAATTCTCTTGACCTGGAAATCGCAATAGGTAAAGAACGCCACAAGTTTTCTGGTAGGTTAACCGAGTTAGTAAAGATGAATTTAATAATAGTAGACAGGATGCAGAAGGTAGGAGAAAGCACCTTTGGAGTTTGGAAAGCAGTAAAATTTAGTAATGACGGACAAGTAGAATTATTCTGAATAGAACTTTTAACTTTTAACTTTTTAAAATACAAGAAATGTGCATAGAATGTTGATAACAAATTTTACAAGTAGTGTTGATAAGTGGTTAATAAAGCTGGCATAATTAAAGCTTTCCACATTTCACATTATGAGACAGTTAAGTGGTAAATTTGAGTAAATAAATATTGTTTACATGAGCGAGAAGAAAGAGGGTTTTGAACAAGTTATCTACCAGATTACACCAAAGCCAACATACTATAATCACATTCTTTATAGATCAAGATTAGAAGCGAAATGGGCAGCGTTCTTTGATTTTCATGGGTGGGAATATGAATACGAGCCGGAGCCTTTTAAAACCTGGTCTCCTGATTTTGTGATTCACACTTTAGATGCCTTTGTGGAAGTAAAGCCAATGAATATGTGGGGCCAGGCAATAGAAAAGATAAGGCCATATTCTAAAGAGTTAAGATGCGGTTTACTGTCTGATGTTCTTACGATAAATGAAAATGCCTATTACATAGGAAAATATTTAAATAAAAACCATAAGGAAGGAGAATTGATTTTGAATGATTTTACTATACAATACCGGGGAAATTTTACGCCTCAAGTAATAAGAATGTTTTGGGCTGAAGCACAAAATAAAGTGATGTACCTAAAGCCTAATGTATGAACGAAGGATTCATTTTATTACACCGGAAGATGCTTGAGAATGCTATTTTCTACAAGGCAGATTATTATCAGATATGGAGCTATATTCTCCTAAAAGTTAATCATAAGGACAATGTATTTATCTGGAATAATGAAAAAAAGGTGGTAAAAAAGGGTGGTGGAATATTCTCTCAAAAGAAGATTTCAGAGGAATTACGTATTCCAATAGGCACTGTTCACAACGCTTTAAAGTACCTAAAATCTGAAAGCCAAATTGAAATCAAATCAACGCCAAAATACACAGAGATACAGGTAGTTAACTGGGAACAATATCAAAGCTTTGAAAGCATAGTTGAAAACAGAATGAAAACAAACCGAAAACAGAATGAAACAAACAAACATGATATACATGATAAACAATTATTAGAGCAGTGCCAGGAATTTATTTCAGTGTATGGGCAAGATATGATAAATAATTTTTTGAGGTACTGGGAAGAAAAAAATAGTAAGGGAGTTGAAAAGTGGAAACTTCAAAAGACCTGGGAAACTAAAAGAAGATTAGAGACCTGGAAGAAAAATGACTTTGGCAGTAAAAAAGCTTTACAAAAAACTAACGGACCTGGAGGATTGATTTTATGATTGGAAAATTACAAGACCAAGGTATTGAACTTAAAGGCAGAACAAGTGGAAACTATAAAACCACTTGCCCTAAATGTTCACCGGAAAGAAAGAATAAAAAAGATTTATGCCTTTCTGTAAATATTGATGAAGGGGTATGGAATTGCCATCACTGTGCATGGAAAGGAACAGTTAGAGAAAAAATGGATAAGGTAATTTACAATGTTCCACAAATAAACAATACCCAATTATCAGATAAAACCCTTTCATGGTTTCAAGGCCGGGGAATTTCTAAGGCTACGATTATAAGATTTGGAATAACAGAATCAAGTGAATGGATGCCACAGGAAGAGAAGGAAATGAACTGTATCAACTTTAATTACTTCAAAGACGAAAAGCCGGTAAATATAAAATTTAGGGATGCTAAGAAGAATTTCAAACTGGTTAAAGGGGCAGAATTGATTTTATACAACGTGGATGCCCTAAAAGATAGCGAAGAAGCGATTATCTGCGAAGGGGAGATAGATTGCCTTAGTTTCCATGAGGCTGGCTTATATCACACCGTAAGCGTTCCAAACGGGGCCTCAAAAGGAAACCAGAAATTAGACTACATAGATAACTGCTGGAAATACTTTGAAGGTAAGAAAAAGATTATCCTGGCTACAGACAAAGACGAGGCTGGAGTAGCATTAAGGGAAGAGTTGGCCCGAAGGCTAGGAAAAGAAAGATGTTATATTTTCCAATACCCTGAAGAATGTAAGGACGCAAACGAGATTCTAATACAAGTTGGACCTAATGGTTTAAAAAAATGCCTTGATTATGTTATTGAATATCCGGTAGAGGGCATTACAAGTGTTACGGATATTGAGGAAAGAATCAATAACATTTATAAAAACGGCTATCCAAAGGGAATAAGGATAGGGTTTAACAACCTGGATGAACTCATAACCTGGAGGACCGGAGAACTTACAGCCTTTACCGGAATACCCGGGAGTGGGAAGAGTGAGTTTGTAGATCAGGTAATAGTTAAGCTTGCTCAATTGCAGGATTGGAAGTGGGGGGTGTTTAGTGCAGAGAACCAGCCAGAGGAACTACACTTTGCAAAATTATCTGAAAAGTATGTGGGTAAATCATTTTACTCTTCCAATGAAGATTTCCGGATGAACCATGAAGAACTTTATAAGGCAAAGGTATTTTTAAATGATCATATCTCTTTTGTCAACATAGATGAAACCAACATTACACTTGATGGTTTGCTGTCAAAGGCCCGGGAGCTTGTTTTAAGAAAAGGGATTAACGCTTTTTTAATTGATCCTTGGAATTACATAGAACATAAAATACCTGGTGGATATACAGAAACACAGTACATATCTGAGGCACTAACAAAGCTTTCAAGGTTCTCTAAACTCAACAACATTCACATTATCGTAGTGGCCCACCCTACCAAAATAAGTAAAGGTGAAGATGGAAAGTATAGGGTAGCTACAATGTATGACATAGCCGGATCTGCCCACTGGTTTAATAAGATTGATAACGGAGTAAGTGTTTACAGAGATTTTGAAAGTGGATTAGTAGATGTGTACATACAAAAGATAAGATTCAAGTTTATAGGGAAAATTGGGAAAGCCTCTTTTGAATGGGATAAACATACCGGAAGATATAGAGAACATAGTGATATAAGGATGACTGAATATTTAAACTGATTATGAAAAATAAAAAATGTATTAATGATAAGGATGAATTGGATAGAATCGCAAGGGTGGTTTCTGAATATACAGAAATAAGCCTGGAAAGACTTCAACATAAAACAAGGAAAGAAGAAGTAAAGGATGCAAGACAAATAGCAATGCATTTTATGGAAAAGAAAACCAAAGCTAGCTTATTGTATATAGCCCAACACTTTGGTAGGAAAGATCATTCAGTTACAATAAATGCTAGGGACCGGGTGCAGGATTTAATGGATGTGGATAGAAAGTTTAAAAAGATGTGCCTGGAGATAGAGACACTAATTGACGAAGCTATAGAGAGGGAAAGGACAAAGTACAAATATCATTTTGAGTTTAATAATAATTTAGAAATATACCAGGAGCAAAAGAATCAACTATGATCATAGGCGAATACATAACAACCCATTTAAACTTTCAGACTTTCGGAGCGAACAAGGATTATTTTAACAACCACATAAGAGACAAGGAATTGAAAGTAATATTTACCAATACAAGGATAGTTACAGTAGAAGATGAAAACGGTCAGCATTGGAATATATCAGTTCAGGATTTAATAAGAGTTATTAAACAAGATACACTATGAAACTATACACACCTCTTCAACTTAATATTTTAGTAACCAGGATAGAAGACACAGACGGACTTGAGATACTAGTAGAATATGTAATGGAAAATAACGAGAACTATTCAGATCAAGATTTCTTTAGAATAACCGATAGAATAAATAATAAGCATAAGGCTTTAAGGAGGATAAAGGAATGACTGAATTTAAGCTTTGTCCTAAATGTCAAGTATCTAAGCCAGTTGAAGAGTTTGGTAAATACTTCTCAAAGGAAAGGCAAAGAGAATATGTTCAAAGTCTCTGCAAGTTGTGTAAACATATAGATGTAACAGAAAGAAGAAAAAAGTACTACTATAAAACAGAAGCACACAGAAAAACTGGTAGAAACAAACAGAAAAGAAATAGGGAAGAATTAAATGATACATATATAATAAGCATTCTAGTTAGAAAGCGAAAGTTAAAAGCAAGCGACATTCGGGCGATTCCAGGATTAATAGAAGTAAATAGAGCAAATATATTATTGAAACGAACCATAAAAAAAATACAAAATGAAAAACAACAAAATTGAAAACCTAAGAGATCACCTTTTCTCAACTATTGATAAACTTATGGATGATCAAAAGCCAATGGATATAGAAAGAGCAAGAGCGATTTCAGACGTGGCGCAGGTAATTATTAACTCCGCAAAAGTTGAAGTAGATTATATGAAAAATGTAGGAGGTCTTGGTTCGGGCTTTATTCCAATGCAACCTCTAAAACTTGAAGATAAGAAATAACTACTTTCTTACATCCTGTTACACTTACAAACTAAAAATAAATATATGAAACTAACAACACAAGAATTAGGAATGTTTATCGGATGTCAATGTGTGTGGCATGAAAACGAGAACATAGTTGGAGGTATTTTACAAGGACAATGGATTGATAATTATGATCCTGAATATATAACTGTAAAACCTGTCCTTCGCTATCTCTCAGATATGACGGATGAAGAAATTATAGAGTTAACAAAATCTATTCCAATGTTAAGTATGGATGATATACCAATGATTCAAGATGCTATATATAATTCACTACATCCAGACAATAGACTGTCATTTGATGCAAATGTTAGGGTTATAAAATATCTAATCGAAAAACACTTTGATGTATTCGGCTGGATAGAAAAAGGACTTGCAATAGATAAAACAAAAGTATAACCATGAACCCTCTATATAGCTTTCTTACTTCTTGCTTAACCTACAAATATGAAATAGGAATAGGTCTTTTAGTTTTTGTGGTAGGATTGGAAGTGTTGTTTTTTATATCAGGATTATTGGTGGTGTTGCGAAAGTTTGTAGTGTATGTTTTGGAGTTCGAACTAGAGAAAATCAGGCTAAAGTATTTTAATAAAAAGTGAGTTAATGTTTTGATAATCAGGGAAATAAGTGTAAATTTATATCAATGAAGTGTTCGAATAATCATTTGGTTTCTGGGGACGTTTGCCCTATATGCGAGGAGAGATTAAAACCTGAAAAGGTAAAGGTATCAACCATTAACAGGGTATCTAAAAAGAAGTCTAAAGAGGTTGCTGAGTATGCTGTGAAGAGAAAGAAATATTTATCTGTACACACTCGATGCGCTGTGTACCCTAGATTAATGGCAACACAAATACATCACCAAAAAGGAAGGATAGGTAGTTTGTTTCTTGATGAAAACTTTTGGCTTCCTGTTTCTGCTTTAGGTCATAAGTGGATAGAAGAACATCCTGAGCGAGCATATAAGGAAGGGTTTAGTTTATTACGGTTAGAAAAATTGGAGGATACAATATGAAAGCATCAGAATTAAGGATAGGTAATAAAATATTATTTAATGGAATAGTTGATGTTGTTGCAGAGGTTTCTAATGCAGGGCATATACTTGCTGAAATAAATGGGTTTGGGAATCTTGATAAAGGGTATATAGATCCTATTCCACTCACAGAAGAATGGCTAATTAAAATAGGTTTTGAAGGTTATGATAACCCAAATATGACAAAAAGCAAAGTATTTTATATTAATGGGGTAAGATTACTGGTATCTCACAATGAAATAACTCTGAGAGATTTCTATGATAAAAACCCAATCGTTTATGTTCATCAGTTACAGAACATATACTTCGCTTTAAAAAGGAGAAGAACTAAATGGCATTTGAAACAGAAACAGAAAAACTCTTCCAAATGTACGTCCGACAAGTACAGATGCCTTATGTTGAATACGGTCAAGATTTCGTACGGTTCAGGAATGATGGAGGAAAGCTATTTGAAATATCAGTAAAGGAAATAAAGCCTAGAAAAACTTTTCAGGAAAGATTAAAAGAAGAGTTAGAAAAAAAGAAGAAATGAGAACCATTAAAGTATTTATTAAATCGCTAAACAAGGAGGGTTATATATCTTGGTTTTGGGAGGAAGAGATTGATAACAAGAAGGAATACATAGTGAGGTACAAACCAAGCCCAACAAGCGGTTATTGTGGCAATAAAATAAAAGGAAGTGATCTAGTAAAGATACATGGTAACTGGGAACTGGAGATTCAAGAGAGAATAAGAAAAGGACTTGAAAGATTTATGAAGAGTAAACAAGGTCAACTAAAAATATTTTAAAGAAATAAAAACCAGGGACAAAGCAAAATAACTATAGAGATATGACAATAGAAGAATTCAATAATATGAAAGTTGGATATGGTATGAAAGCCCTTTTTAATGTTAAAAACTATGTCATTAGAGATAAACAGCGAAGAGATAAGAAAACCTAAACTCCGAGGAGATATTTTCAAAGAACATAGTGATAAGCTAGGGTTACTATGGACTAATGATCAATGGCAAACAGCTATTAACTCAATGGAAGAATACGCCAATTTGCGAGTAAAGGAAGCCCTTGAAGAGGTATCTAATGAAATATGGAAATTAGGAATAGGCAAAGATGAAGACAAAGTTTTGGAGATTCTAAAAGGAAAGATGTAATGGAGAAGATAATACCAATTGAAGAGTGTATGTATAACTGCAAAGAGTGTGGTAAAAAGTGGTTAATAGGTCAGTTTTGTAACTGCTGGGTAAAAAAGTCAGGAATAATTTTAATCGACCGCAAACATGAATAAGAAGTTCCGTCTACCAAGGAAAGAGAAAAAAAGAAGGGTTAAATGGTATAGGGCTAATAATACAATATTTGATTGGTGGGGGTTAATGCATTTTAAGTATTACAGTAGTGTATTAAATCCACGACCTCATTTTGAAGAATGGAAAATAGATGCTTTAAAGTAAACAATAGATTATAACACTATAAAAGATGATAAAAGCGATAGGAATAATTATAGCATGTCAGTCAATAATTATGATTTTTATAGGTGTAACAATTGGTGCTTTGGGGCATGAAGAATGGTTTATAAGATTTTCAACAGGATTAATTCTCTTGGGAATAAGTGCTTTAATATTTAAAAAGTAAATCCAAGGGGCTATAATAGATCACGAAATTAACGGGTAATAATTATGAAAGACAAACCAGCATCACAGGTAGATACTACAGAAGAAGCAAAGATTATTGTAGATGACATTTTAGCTAATAATATTAAGTCTAAGACCGAAATCACATTGTATGAACTATTGGTAGATACTGTATTAATTTACGAACAAAGACTAAAAGACTTAACAGCTGAAAATGAAAAGTTAAAGTCAGAGGTGAAAGAGTTTGCGGAATGGTGTAATGATAATACAAGTAGCAGAACAGATAGTGGATGGGTGTATTATGATGGTGAATATAGAAATTTCTATAAAACCACAGAAGAACTCTACCAACTATTTAAACAGAGATAATAACTATATAAGATATGAATACAGAAGGAAATAAAAAAGGACATACAGATACTATAAGATGTCCCGAATGTAGCCAAAAACAAGAAGCTTATGTTGCTTATGGGTGGCCTTTTGCTACATATATACATATCTGCAATAGATGTAATTATACAATAACAGAAAGTGAATGGGATGTAATAAGTAACCTAAAAGATGAATAATCATGGAAAAAGACAAAGAAGAAAGGGGTGAGGCAATCGCCTTGTATATGGGAATAGAAAAATGTACAGATGAAATAATGAAGCTAATTGAAGATAATTATGTGATTAAGGATCAAATTAATTTAATGGCAGGCATTTTCGAAATGAAATCAATCCCAAGTTACACAGGTAATAATGAAGGAAAATTAAAAGCGGATAGTAAAATTTGACTTTGGTAAAGGAAAGTATGAAACACTGTATTAAATGTAACCAGAATAAAGAGTTAGATGAATTCTACCCAAATAAAAGATACTCATTAGGAAGAATAAGCTGGTGTATGGAGTGTTGTAAAAAGTCAAGTAAGATTAATAGAGATAAATATAAATTGGAATTAGTAAAGGAAAGTAGTACATTTGTAAAGAAATGTTATACTAAAATAGAATAATATAGAATGCCATTCGAGAAAGGACACGAGAAGACGGGAGGAAAAGAAAAGGGTTCTAAGAACAAAAAAACAGAGCTTTGGGAAGAGTTCTCTTCTTATTGTTTAGAAGGAGGATTAGAAAAGTTTAAGGTTGAACTGGGTAAACTAGATAAGGCTGCATATGTTAAAGCTTTCCTTACCCTGTTAGAGTTCCATAAGCCTAAACTTGCGAGGATAGTAGACAAAGAAGGTGAAGATGTTATACCCTCAACAATTACAATAGAAATAGTACACTCAGGCCCAAAGATAGCCACAAGCGAAAAGGAGGCCGATGTTTAAAGTCTCCCCACTTTTTGATGCCAATTACAATGCAACTGAGCATATAGTAGTTAATCAGGGAGGGACCTACTCAGGTAAGACTTACGCAATAGATCAAACACTTTTCACTAAGCTTTCAGAACAACCAAAGAAGATAGCCACGGTAGTTGGTCAGGATATACCCAATTTGAAGTCAGGAGCCTTAAGGGACGCTTTAAACATATACGAGGACTCAAAGGAGCTTCAGAGTATGATCAAGTCTTATAACCGCTCTGAACGCATATTTGAGTTTAAGAACAAATCTATCATGGAGTTTAAAAGCTATGATAGTCCACAGGATGCAAAGAACGGGAAAAGGGATTTTCTTTTTATTAACGAGGCCAACGGTGTTCCTAAACTTATCTACGATGAATTAGCCTTAAGAACCAACCAGCAAATATTTATTGATTATAACCCTAATGCAGAGTTTTGGGTACATGATGATCTATTAGGAAAACCAGGAGTACAATTGTTTATATCAGATCACAGGCATAACCCGTTCATTCAACAGGCCCAACGAGATAAGATAGAGGCTTTAAAGGACAAAGATTATGAACTATGGAAGGTTTATGCTAGGGGACTTACCGGAAAGATAGAAGGCCTTATCTTTAGAAACTGGAACGTTGTTGATGCTATTCCGGCAGGTGCTAAATTCATATGTAACGGCCTTGACTTTGGGTTTACCAATGATGTATCAGCAAGTATTAATGTATTCCTACAAGATGGTGAACTGTGGTTAGATGAATTGTTTTATCAGAACGGCCTTACTAATCCTGATATATGTAACAAGTTTGCAGAATGTGGGTTACAAAAGAATCAATCAATAGTGGGAGACTCTTCAGAGCCTAAGTCTATCAAAGAGATTAGTGTTATGGGTTATCAGATAGAGGGAGCCGAGAAAGGACCTGATAGCGTTAACGCCTCAATAGATATTTTAAAGAGGTATAAGATGAATGTTACAAGGCAAAGTGTTAACTTGCGTAAGGAGCTTAATAATTATAAATGGAAGGTAGATAGGTTGAGTGGCAAGGCTTTAAATGAGCCTGTAGATGCTTTTAACCATGCTATAGATGCGGTCCGATATGTGGCCCTGAATAAGCTAAAGAATGATGTTAAAACAGGGACCAAGTTCACAGTACACTTAAGAAGATGAATAGATACGTAGCCTTGCTTATTTGTTTCTTTACCGGATCAGTAGGGCTTCACTTTGTTTATATGGGTAGATTTAGCGAGGCCTGTATAAGGGCGATATGGTTGTTTGGGTTTTGGCCTGTAGCCTGTGTTGGGTGGTGTTTAGATTTAAGCATGCTACTCAGAATGAATAAGTATCAGTTTGATTCCTATTGCAGGAAGAGAGTAAAGGGGACAGGTAGTAAGGAGGAACTAAAAAAATATTATGAAAAGATTCAAACTAAATGAAAAGGAGTTTAACTGCCCTCAAAGCTGGGCAGAGATAACCATTGAACAACTATTAAAGATAACAGCAGAGGTCCTGAAGCCTATGGATGCTATAGTTATCTGTACGGGAATAACTGAAAGTGAATGGAATTTGTCTGATGACTTCAAACTTATTGAGGAAATAGAGCAAACATTATCCTTTCTTAACTCTAATGAAGGGTGTCAACTAGAAAAAGAACCTAAAGAAATTGTATTTAACCAATTTACTATGCCTCCGATTTCGGATATAGGAACCAAAAGTATAGCACAATACCAAGATATAAAGCTTTTGATTAACGAGTTTCATTTAGCGGAGGGTGAGCAAATAGATACATTAAGGAGGCTTTCATTATACCCAAAGATAGTAGCTACTTACTTACAGCCTATTATTGATAAGGGAGAATATGACTATAAAAGAGCTGATGAAATAGCCAAAGAACTATACAACCACTCGGCAATGGAGGTGTCTAGTTGGGGGTATTTTTTTATTCAGAGATTTCTCGAATTGAGGAATGGCATAGTGAAAGATGTGCAGACGTTGGGTATGAAGCAGAAGAAGCAGAAGCAGGGTTCTCTCAGCTCTTTAAGACGTTGGGTTGGCGAGGTGTTCTCTATTCGCTTGGGGGATCGGACTTTAAGAAGCACGATGAAATAGGTGAAAGATCAGTTTACGAGGTTTACAACTATCTACAGTTCTTATCCCATAAATCAGCCTGCGAAAAAGAATATAGAGAAATATTAAAACGTAAGAATAAATTGTAGTATATTTACAGTGAGGGCGTTGGTATGGTGTATGAGAGTTTATACAATCTATTAAATAGTATTGCAGAAGGTTTAGACTTTGACGTGGAATTTAATCATGGTCGGGCTTCTGATATTAATATCTTTTCAGATCAGAATAAGAGTACTCTTATATGGTCATCACTTTTCCGTTCTACAGGAACATTCCCTAATCAAACAAACAGACTATTTAGAACCTACAGAGTAGAGCTTGGATTTTATCAGGCTGATGCAATAGCTTCTACTAATGATCAGACAAGGGAAATCCTAGAGACGTGTGATCTTATAATGACTAATTACCTATTAGCTCTTAACACAACCGTTGCAGATATAGAAGGCATTAGTGATGATATAGAATTAACAGGGCTTTCCTTTGATCCATTCGTTAAGATCACCTCACATATCCTTACGGGCCACGTGGCCACTTTTAATATTACTCTTCCTGATGATTTTAAATACTGTAGCGAATGAGCCTAAAAGACTTCTTTACTCAACAAGGTTTAGATATAACTAAAGGGTTAAAAGATAGCTTACGTAGTGCTAATAGAAATGCAAGCGGTAAAACTTCTGATTCTATAAACTTTGAGATATTTGAAGACGGTAGTACAACAACCTTTCAAGTAGTAGCCAATAAAAATATAATGGCTCTTGAATTTGGTAGAGGCCCAACAAAGAAATCAGGAACAGGAGTTTTAAAGGATTCAATCAGGCAATGGATAAAAGACAAAGGTATTAAAGGCAGTAACGGGATAAGTGAAGATTCTTTGGTCTTTCTTATTACTCGCAAGATACACAGAGAAGGTTACGCTGGAACACCTGGATTAATTAGCGATGTGATCAGTGATGAATTAAGGGAGAATATAGAATTAGGTATATCGGATATTATAGGGAATGAATTTGTGAAGGAGATAATAGTATGATGAAAGGGCATTATAAAGGATCTCTTTACGGGGATTATTATATGGTTAAATCTAAACGTAATTTCTGGCAATGGTTGAAATATATAATTAAGAAAGCATTATGAGTTTAAGTATAACGTTTAGGCCGCAGAAAGATTTATACGCTGTTAATCCACCAGATGTATACGATGAAGCTTATTATAATTCACGTTGGGTATCAGGTCACCTTCCTATCCAATATAAAATACTTAATACTAAATGGCCCACTAACTCAGACGATACAGTAGATAATATTTGCGCTGTTTCAGATGTTAACGGGTTTGCAGAAATAAATCTGTGTGGGACCTATAATACATATCTAGAGAAAGAATATATAAAGATAGATGATAGTACGGTAGATTCTTATAATGGAGTCTGGCAGGTCCTTAGTGTTGTTAATGCAACTACAATTATTATTAGTGCTTTTTATGACGGGTCCGCAACAGCAACCTTCCAAAGATATTACAACAACTATCACAATCTTGTAAAGGTCTACGCTGGTATTCCTGAGTATCATCAATTCGAGAGCGAAGATGAAATGAGTCTGATAGCTACTCTTAAGATACAACCTAATGAATCTAATTTATCAATAGCAGATATTTCAGGTCTTATTAAGGCTAAGTTAAATTGTGATAATGACCTAGATCAATTAAGTACACCTAATGATTTAAACGCATGGACAGGCTTTTACATTGATTATGCAGAGAGTTATGATGTTTCTGATGGTGACGAGGTAACCCAATATACAAGTGATTATACAACTGATGCGATTAGTGGATGCGTGGCAGGGGAACTTGTAACCAATGGAAGCTTTACAACTAATTTAAATGATTGGTCTAGTCTTGGAAGCGGAAGCACTTGGGTTTATGATGCAGGTAAAGCGAGTGCCACACGAGGGATCAATAGTAATTCTAAAGGGTTTGCTCAAGAGTTAGAGTTTATTTTAGGGTTAGAATATAGAATACAGGCCACGATTACAAACAATGAAGCCAACGTAGGATATTTATATGTGAGCTTATCTCCTACTACTTCTTTAGCTGAATCAATTACTATTTTATTTCAAGAAATAGGATCAGGAGCAAATACAATAGACTTTAATATGATACCACAGGCAGACCATGGAGTTATATACTTCTCGGTTACTTATGGTGGATCATCTACACAGAAACTAAGCATAGATAATGTGAGTGTTACAGCTCCTTCATGTACTTATTACGGGTTTGCTATTAACGGCACAAGACAATTTCAGAATACTATAGGTGGAAACTTTGGAGACTATGTACAGAACTTTAATACTGAAGGAGTACTAAATAACTTCCTTACTAAGTTTGTTTCTCCGATATGGTTCAACTCATTATATTTCGATCTATCAACTATAATTCCAAAGAGTACATTTAGTGCTACATCAGACAACCAGCTATATTATTATATTAAAGAATACACAGAGGGCGGTGGGTTTATTCAAAGACAGGATATAACCATTGAAAGCAAAGATGATGGAGTTTACAGATTGCCTATAAGTGATTTAACTTTAGATTCTAGTACAGATTATTTTGATTTACAGATTTACCAACTACCTACAAATAGGCTGACTGATGCAAACAATGGCACGTTTGAATATACTACAGATGGAGCTGGTAGCCCTCCGAGTGATTGGGGTATGAGCATAGGGGTAGTAGGGGATTTATTACAATCAAACCTATTTGCTCATTCAGGTACCTATTCATTGGAGATCACTACAAATACAAGTTATTCCGTTGGACAACATAGTATGTTTTCAACAATATCTTACATAACTGTAGAGGAAAATTCAGATTATATAATAGAGGGATATGTTCTTAAGAATAGCCTCAATACTCAATATAATGGATCTACAGTTTATTTAACACCCATTGGCATAACTCCTACTTTAATTAATAGTTTCCAGATCACAAGTGAAAATGGAGCATGGAACTATATTAAGACCGTGTTTAATACAGGAGCGAACACGACAGTAGCTATTAGATTAATACTAAGCAACACTTCTCTTGTAACGAGTGAGGACATGGTTTTATATTTGGATGATGTAACAGTTAAGGGTCCTGTAGAAAACCTATCAGAGGTTAAAACTATTCAGGTAGATAATACTTGTACTAAACAAAACATATATTTATCGTGGCTTAATAATCTTGGACAATGGGAGTACTACAACTTTAAAGCTCAAAAGGATTATGGGATTGATATAGGTAAGCCCAAAAGTATTACAAGGGACGTGCTTGTTAATTGGGACACTGATTTTATTAGCGGTGAAACGCAGGATGATTATATAAGTGTAGAGGCTAATGAGACTATTGCAGTACGCTCTCAGTTCATGTCATTAGAAGAATTACAGGCAGTAGTTCAGATTATGTACGCTATAAGAGTTCAGGAGATAAGAAGCGATAACACTAAAATTACTGTTTTAGTGGATAAGAAATCCATTAAAAAATATTCTGATGGAGATAGGATGTATGCTATAGAGTTTGATATTACTTATCCTAAAATAGAAATACAAACCCAATGATAGAGATAATAAAAGCTTATTGGAACTGGATATTCTTTAAGCAGACTGAAGAAGCTAAGAGAAGGTATGGCATTTGTAAGAAGTGTCATAAGAAAAAGTGGGGTATATGCACCGATTGTGGTTGCGTGTGCGTGGTAAAGACTAGGTGTAAGATATGTGAGTGTGGTATATGGTTGCAATCCAAATCGAAAACGGACAATATTTAGACTTACAAAAAGAATTTGTAGGTCTTAACTATCAAATAGCAGACATAGGAGCTATTGATACTAGGACAGGTACGTTTACAAACGACTTTAATTTACCTAATACAGCCCATAACAGATCAGCTTTGGGCTTTGCTTCAGTTGATAATGTCATAGGAGACTATAACCCACAGCATAAAATCCCTGCCAAGTGCTTTCAGAATAATATAATGATAGCTAATGGCTTTCTACAGGTCAATGGAGGGGATAGCAAAGAGATTGATATTACCTTTTATGGTGACAATGTAGATGTATTTGAGCTTATCAGAGGAAAGAAGCTGAGAGAATGCAACCTATCCCATTTAAGACACGCTTACAACGCTACCAATGTTATTAACTCATTCAATAATACTTCAGGTTATATCTATCCGGTAATAGATTACGGACTATTCACTGATAGTGTAAGTATGAGTATTGCATCCGGTGAAATCTACACAGCCGTATTTGTTCCTGATGTACTCACTGCAATCTTTAAAGATATAGGATTTAAGATAGATGGTACAATGTTAAACAGGGCATTGTATAAAAAGTCTGTTGTGCCTTTTGTAAATAACTTCTTTGGGTACTCTAAAGACTTTGTACAGGAGAAAATGTTCTATGTTGACAACGGAGCCGGAACATTTACTATTGCAGCAGGTTTAACAGTCACACACAACTTTACAAGGGAGTTAGATTTCTTTCAAGGGGTAACCTTTGGAACGGATTTATTTAACCTGGGCGCAGATAAGTACGTGGCTGATGATGATTATCAAATAAGGATTTGGTATCAATTTGATCGCAGGTTATTTACTAATCTTAATGGTAGCGCAACTATTCCAACTCTTTATATTAAAAAGAACGGGGTAGTAATAGCCACATCAACTTTAGGAGTGTCATCTGTACAGGTCACTACAACGGTTACAAATTTAGATTACATAGAGTTTGCAGTTAAGAACAACCATTCAGGAACTATAACCTTTGGAGCTACAGGCAGAGGTGATGTAAGCCAGCAGTTTGTAGCTGGATCAGTTATTTATCCTGAAACAGTCCTGCCAGATATGGATCAGGTGGACTTTGTTAAATGGGTCCTGTTTAGATTCCTTGGAGTTATCTCAGTAGATCAATTCTCTAAAACAGTTTACTTTAATCAGTTCAATGACATAAAGAATAACCCTGTAGATGATTGGAGCAGTAATGTTGACGTTTCAAAAAAGGTAGACACTAACTACAGTAAGATATTAAGTAAGTACGCAAAAAGGAATATAGCCTCTTACACAGAAGATGAAAATGATAACTACCAAACTATTTATAATGCAGACAATGATCTACAGTTTGGTGCAGGGGTGTTTACTTTAGATAATGATTTTTTAGAAGATGAAAAAACAATCTTTGAAACTCCATTTTCAGGGACCTTCCTTATAGAGTCGTTCAATACAGATCGTTTACTTATTCCTTATATCCCTAGACATTTACCAGGATCAGACGAAGTGAACGTGGCAGAGCCTAGGGTTCTTACGGTTTATGGAAGATTAGATATATCTCAATTCAGCAACAATACAAGTATTTCAATCATGGGTACACCATGCACAAGTATTCCTTTTAGTTATTTCTATAAAGGAACTTATGGTTTTGAGGTGGATGATTTTAAAGAGAGCCTTGCGTTTGGGGTACAGAATGTATTCGCACCTAATGACCTTGGAGCATTTGAAAGTGACTATCTTTCTTTAATTGATATACTTCAGAATCCAAATATTAAAACAGCTTACTTAAGACTTAATCAAATAGACTTATCAAATCTTGATTTCTTAAAGAAGAAATACATAGAACGATTCGGTGGATACTTCTATTTAAATATTATAGAAGATTACGATGGTTCAGGAGATAGTGTGAAGTGCGTACTGGTTAAGGTTTAGCGGTAAATTCTCCGGGATAGTCACGTGTTCCGATGGCTTGGTAATACCATCCACCGTTAACAAAACCAAGGCCGACAACCTGAGAAAGATTACATAGTGGCTTAACCTTTAAATAAATTTTAGAATGTTTCTTATGTTCAAATGTATGAGTCCAACCAGTATCAACAACCTGAGTGTAGGTGTTCCCATTCTCCAAGTATGTTACTTCTATTTGGTTGCAGTGAAGATATTCTCTAAGGTTAGGCTCATTAACTTTATAGGTTATCATAACCTGATAATCTTTTTTACAGGAAACAAATAGAATGGAGATAATTAGTATTAGTGCTTTCATGGCGTAAATATAAGAATGTTAAGTAAATAGTAAACGAATAAAGTAAAAAAATGTTTTAGTTTTGTAAAGAATTTTTGTACATTTAGAAGGGTTTTGAGGTGTTGGTATGGAAGAAAAGGAGATTTTATTAAAGGTAAAGGTAGATAGGAGTGATTCCGAAAAGGCACTACAGGATGTTACAAAGCAATTAATTGAGAATAAGTCCGCATTAGATAGCCTTACTAAGTCTTTTAAAGCAGGTGAGGCTTCTACAGAACAATATGTTAAAGAATCTATTGGCCTTAAAAGAACCCAAAAGGAATTAGCCGACCAACAAAAGGTACTCACCAAAGAAATACAGGCCGAAGCAAATTCATTAGATGCCTTACGGTTAAAACTTGCATCACTCACAAAAGAGCGTAACGCTACCAACCAAGGAACCAAGGAAGGGGTAAAGCGTGCAAAAGAACTAACGGAGGCAATAAAGAGTACAAGCGAAGCAATATCAAAACAAGAACAAGCAGGTGGAGACTTTAGAAGAAACGTAGGGAACTATGGAGATTCATTTAAAGAAGCTGTTGGAGGTGTTAATGTTTTTGGTACTTCATTAGGTGGCTTATTTAAAACTCTTGCAGCTAATCCTTTTGCAATAGCCATAGCTGGTATATCGGCATTATTTAATATCCTGAAAGGCTTTGAGCCTGTATTTGATTTTTTCGAGAGAGGACTTGCAGCGATTATGGCAGGTTTCGATGCATTGGTTTCAGGTAATAATATAGCGAAAGCGGCAAGCGATGCCTATGATCTTGCGCAAGCTGTTCAGGACTTAGAAGATAACCAAAGGGCTTTAAATGTAGAATCAGCAAAGGCAGAAGCTTCAGTAAAGAATCTAATTATCCAATCAAAAGATAGAACAAAGACAGAACAAGACAGATTAGCGATACTTGAGAAAGCCTCACAGATAGAGATTGATAACTTTAATAAGTCATTAAAACTAGCAGAGGAAAATCTAAGAATAGAAAAAGCAAAGTTAACGGAAGCAGAGAAAAACGGAAGGGCAAATGATGAAATAAGAGA
The DNA here is from genome assembly GCA_035696085.1 of Bacteroidia bacterium. Taxonomy (GTDB): domain Bacteria; phylum Bacteroidota; class Bacteroidia; order 2-12-FULL-35-15; family 2-12-FULL-35-15; genus 2-12-FULL-35-15. The sequence goes on from DASRRA010000002.1 coordinate 19,859, forward strand.
TAAGGCAGCAGAAGCAGAGATAAGACTTATTAATCTAAAATCAAGTTCTGCGGATGTTATTGAGAAAATAGAAAATAGAAAGGCAGCATTGCAAGCAGAGATCCAAAAGGATAAAGATGCAGCAACGCAAAAAGAAATTGATGACCTTAAAAAGATTGACGAGGCCAACAAGAAAGCAGCAGAAGAAAGGCAAAAGTTAAGAGAGAAAGAAAAACAAGCAGCACAAGATCTTAGAATATTTAGATTAGAACAGGATATAAAGGAAACTAAATCTATAGAAGATAAGATACAAAAAGAGATTGAGCTTGAAAAAATTAAAACAGAGTTCTTATTAAAGAACGCAAAGCTAACAACATCAGAAAGGGCATTACTACAAGAGAAGTTATCCGCTAAAATCATTGAGTTAAATAGTGGAGTTGTTGAAAATGAAAAAGAGTCAAGTAATGATTTAGAACAATTTAGATTAGATCAGGCCGCAAAAAATGCTGAGGCTATAGATGAACGACTTAAGGCAGAATTAGCAGCGGAAGACTTCAGAGTGGAGGTTCTTTTGGATAAAGAAAACCTTTTGGCATCAGAGAGAACTTTAATATTAGAACAATCAGAGGCCAAGAAAATAGAGATTGTAAAAAAAGCTGAAGAGACAAAAAGAAGTGAATCTACTAAAACAGCAAAGATACAAGAAGATAATTTAAAAGTCGGACTACAATCAACATCTACTACACTTGGAACCATAGCAGGGTTATTCCAAGAAAACACAAAAGCTTATAAAATATTCGCAACAAGTCAGGCATTAGTAGACACTTATAAAAGTGCTAATGCTGCATTTTCTTCTGTGGCTGGTATTCCTATAGTAGGTCCAGCGCTTGGTATTGCCGCCGCCGGTGCTGCTGTTGCTGCTGGTCTTGCAAATGTGGCTCAGATAAATGCTGCTGCTGGAGGTGGTGACTTTGTTACAACTAAACCAACTCTATTACTTGTAGGAGATAACCCAGGAGGAAGAGAAAGAATAACTGTAGAGCCTTTAAGTGGTAGAGGTAAAACTAAGGTCCATAAAGGAAGCGGAATGATAGCAATGGCAGGAGGTGGAACACTGACCACAGGAGCAACACTCACAAGGGGGTTAAGTACTCCTATTAGTAATGATGTATCAAATATGAAATCATTTCAGGATGCACTAATAAACCAGCCAGCACCTGAAGTGAGTGTGAAAGAAATTACAAATAAATCAAACAGAGTGAAGGTAAAAGAGGGGATAAAGAATTTATGACGTATCTAGTAGAATTAATAAAAGAGAAACAGCCGGAGATTGATAAGAATGCAGTTGAATATGTTTTAACTTATCTTATTAAGGAGGGACACTTGAGTTACACCATTCAATATCATTATGACATTTATAGTTTTTATAAAAAATGTTTAGAGCATTATGAGTCTATGGGGCTTCAAAGGAAAAGAGTTGTAGCTGATACATGCGAACATTTTAAAATAAAAAAAACTCACTTATATAATATCATTAATAATTTTTCCACAAAGTAGTGGACTTGATACAAGCTTAATTCTTTTCTATTCACTTCTTACTATCGTATTTTTATATCAGGTAGTGGGAAGATATGAGCGAGACACACATTTATGTATACGGGCAAATTGGACAAGGTGGAATAACTGCCGAGTCTATTAGGAAGAAACTTGCAAACACAAGCGAATCCATTGTTGCGCATATTAATTCCCCAGGCGGAGAGGTCTACGAAGGTTATACAATCTACAACTTATTAAGGAATTGCGGCAAACCAGTCAATGTAGTCATTGAGGGTTTGTGTGCTTCTATTGCTACGCTCATAGCGTGTGCAGGTGACAAGATCACAATGAATCCTACAGCCGAGTTTATGATTCACAATCCTATGGTAGGTATTGAGGGCAATGCAGAAGACCTACGCAAAGTAGCCGACCAATTAGACAACATCAAAAAAACAATCATTGCAGCCTATAAGAGAAAGACTAACAAGTCTGAGGATGAGCTATGGCAAATGATGGACAAAGCAACTTTTCTTTCTGCTGAACAGGCTAAAGATTTTGGATTTGTGGATGAAGTTTCTCAAGGACTCAAGATGGTTGCCTATGTAGATGTAACAAAATTTAAAACTGAAAATACAATGGATCAAAAAATTCTTGAATCAATAAATAACCTGGGTAAAAAGATTGAGGGACTATTTAAGTCGGCTCCTAAAAATCTAGATGCCACATTAGAAGACGGATCTAAAGTCTTCATTGAAACAGAAGATGAAATATTAGAAGGTAAAGCGATTTTCAAAGTAACTGAGCAAGGTAATGCTCCATTAGAAGACGGCAGCTATGCGCTTGCTGATGCAAGAATTATAGTAGTGAAAGATGGGAAAGTGGAATCAGTAGCAGAGCCAGCAGCGCAAGACGATTCTGCAAAACAGATTGAAGACTTGAAAGCTCAGATAGAACAATTAACAAATCAACTAACTGAAAAAGATGTGTTGATAGAAAACTCTAAAAAAGAATCTGAAGCACTTGCGGTAACAGTAACAGAGATTAAAAATGAATTTGATAAAGTAAGGAATACTGTAATAGGATCAGACAAAAATCCTAAGAATGTACATATCACACCAAAGGATGAAAAAGGAAATGATTATGTAAATGGACTTGCAAACTTAATTAACAATAAAAAATAAACGACGATGGCAAACATACTTGGAACGAGCGGACTGACATACGGAGGGAAGGAAACAATGGATGTGCTTATTAAGCCATCATTCCAAGACCCAAAGTTGAGTACAATTTTTAGAGTCATGACTGATATTCAGTCAACACAAAAGTTATATCTTTTGAATCCTACTTCATATCTAACACAGACGTATAGTTCTTGCGGACTTCCTACAGCTTCAACAGGTGTGAATATTACTCAAAAGGTTTTAACAACATCACCACTACAGGTTTACACTAATGAGTGTGCTGATGTTTTCACAAGCACAATATTTGAAACCTGGAAAAAATCAGGTGCAGATATGAATGATCTTTCCGGAACTGAGGCAGCTAAGATAATCGAAAAGATTACAATGGATGCAGTGGTAAGGGATGCTTATAGGATCGCTTGCTTTGGTAATACTTCTCTATCAGATACAAGATACACAATGCTTAACGGTATGTGGAAATTGATATTCGATAACGTAGAGTCTTACTGTATAGATAGAGTAGAGTATCTACCAGATGGTACTTTGGCAGCAGGTAATGCATTGACTTACTTAACCAACTTATACAATAACTGCGATAATGAATTAGCTGCGGTTCCTGAAGGTGATAAACACTTCCTTGTAACAACTCAGCTTTACAATAACCTTATAGCTTCTTACGAATCAGCAGCAGGATATACTGAGTTACAATTTAGAAACCTTACTAATGGACAAAAACTTGTTCAATTCAGAGGAATCGATGTAGTACCACAAAGAGCTTGGACAACTTATATCAACTCTGACTTCTCTAATTCTAACCCACACAGAATTGTATACACTACAAAAGATAACTGGGTACTTGGAGTAGAGAAAGAAAGTGACATGACCACGTTTAGAAACTGGTACTCTATGGATGATGATTTGTATAAAACATTATTGAGATATAGAATGGGTGTTCAATTTGTACACTGTGGTTTAACAGCAGTTTCTTACTAAACGAAATAGATATATGGCAAATTGTAGGGTAACGAATGAGATAAGCGCAGATTGCGATGATCTCAGGAGGGTAGGCGGTGTCAATAAAGAATTCTTTTTAGGAAACACAGCAGACTTATCATATACAACAGATGGATCGGGATATGTAAATTCATTATCTTTTTCCAGTGTCTACGGAGGTCTTTATAAGTTCGCAGGTAAAAAGAAATCTCACTCAGGCGGTTATACTTTGGTAAAACAAGTCGGTGGTAATACTTTCTTTCAACATGACAACATAGTGAAACTTATAACAACCACACCGGAAGATGATGATGTGATTGAAGAATTAGCGGTGGCAGATGTGTTCACTATCCTTGAAACCAATAACAGAGAGTTTATAATCTATGGTATTGATAACGGAATGGATATGACAGCAGCCACACAGAACACAGGACAAGAATCAGCAAGCGACATTTCTGATACTTTGACTTTCCAAGGTGAAGAAAGAAGTAAGCCACGAAGATTCTTAAGAACTGATTATGATACAACATTGGCATATTTAAATGCTAGAGTAATTTAAACTTTCTCTTTATTTGTTCTTTCATGGGAAAGGGTCTCACTAAAAATGAGGCTCTTTTTTTGTGGATAAATGTGTATAAAATTGTTTTACTTTTGTAAATATATTTATTACATTTGTAAAGGATGATTGAACAAGCAGTCGAGTTAGTTAAGCTGGGAAACCCTACAGGGTGGCCAAAGACTAAGGAAAATAAGTCAAGGGTTGATGAGATGGGAAGAATACTTTCAAATCTTGCAGGGGTGTATGTAGAGTGTAGTTGGTGTGTAAGGATTGAGATATACAAGCACTTAAGGAAATGGTTAGAGGGGAATGGTCACCTGTAGGGTTTTTCAAATTTATTACGATCAGGCAAGTATGGAAGCTTGTTATCCTGAATTTGAAGCTATAGAGAATAAGGTGTGTTCTCCATTCTTTGAGAACTCAGTTATAATTGATTTGATAAACAAGAAAGAACATATTAACCATGATTACTTTGGAGTCTTTTCAGGACACTTTAAAAATAAAATGACTCACTCTAGGGATATGAAAAAGTTAACACCTGATTATATCTTAGAAAGATTAGATACTGATGTTGTTTCATTCTTCAGGAACCATAAGAATAGTAATGTAATTAATAAGGCAGAGGTGTTCCACCCTGGATTTAAGAGGGCGATATATAATATACTAGAGGCGGTAGGGTTTCAAGTGGACATAGAGAAAGATACAAGGTTTACAGTCTATCAGAATCATTTTATAACTACCTCACAGATTTACGATAGGTATGTTAAAGAACTTTTAGAGCCAGCTGTTAAGGAAATGTGTAACAAGGATAACAAGGAGTTACAAAATATCATATGGCAGGATTCAGGGTATCATAAAAAAAAGACCATGCCTGAAAAGTTAAAGCAGGAATTAGGGGTTAATTATTATCCATACCATACTTTTCTTTGTGAGAGATTGTTTTCAATATTTTTAAATAGATATACAGAAATAACATGCAAACACTTATGAAAGAGGCATTGCTAGTAATTATTAAATGTATACTTATAGCATTTGTATTTGTCGGTTGGTTTGTTCTTGCTGTTATGGCAGGTAAACTTTTATATTATGGTATTAAATTTTGTTGGAATCTTATATGATAACATTATTACACCCTTCGAGGGGACGGGCAATTAAGGCAAAGGCAACAAGGAATCAATGGCTTGAAAAGGCAAGCGGAGACCATGAGATAGAGCATATTGTTAGTATAGATTTTGATGATCAGGATAAATTAAATTATGTATTCGCTGAGTCTACAATACTTTGCTTTCATAATGAAAGTGTGGTGGATGCTACCAATAGGGCAGCAAAAGAATCTACAGGGGATATTCTAGTTTACTTGTCCGATGATTTTAAGTGCCCGGATAATTGGGATAAGCTAATAGAGCAGAGGTTAGTAAGAGCCAATAAAACTATAGATGATTTATGGTTAATGAAAGTTGATGACTGTTTACAAAAATATGAAGTACCGGTTCTTACGATTCCGATTATGTCAAGGGCTTTATATAATAAGCTAGGGTACTTTTGGAATCCTTTATACAAGTCAATGTTTGTAGATGAAGATTTATATTGGGTATGTAAAAATAATAATTGGATTATAGATGCTCCTGAATTGAAGTTTCCACATGAGCATCCATGTAATGGCAAGGCAGAGAATGACGAAACATATAAAAGGAGTTCAGCTAATTGGGAGCAAGGCAAAGAAGTATTTAGAAAACGTAAAATAGCAAACTTCCCTTTATGATTTTATCTATACTTATACCTACTCTTCCAGATAGAAAAGATTTCTTAAATGAAATGCTAACTAATATTAATAAGCAGGTAAGCTCATTAAATGCAGGAGATAAAGTAGAGGTGCTAATAGATGACAGAGGGAGAGAGTTTACAACCGGAACAAAAAGAAATTCTTTACTGGAACAGTCAAAAGGGAAGTATACATGGTTTGTAGATGATGATGATTTCATTTGGGAGTACTCAATAGCCGAAATATTGAAAGCCTCTGAAACTGATTCTGATGTTATAGGGATTAACGGCTTAATGACTACAGATAATAAGAACCCTGTTCAATGGTACATAGCTTTAGGATATGAGTATAAAGCCGAAATGCAAAACGGCAAGGAAGTTTATTTAAGATTTCCTAATCACATTACCCCGATGAAAAGGGAGCATGCGATTAGAGTTAAGTTCCCTAATAAGACAGTCTTTGAAGATTACGAATGGGCAAGTGCTTTAAGGGATGCAGGATATTTAAAAACACAGGTTAAAATAGATAGACCAATCTATCATTACAGATGCAGGACAAAAAAATAAATATAGGCAAACTTATTTTAGAAGAGCTAAAAAAGCAAGGGATGTCAAAGTCTGAACTTGCAAGGAGGTCTTTTATAAGTAAACAAAACCTTAATAATATATTCAAAAGAGAGACTATTAATACAATGCTATTACTTCAAATAGGTACAGCGTTAAACCATAATTTCTTTAGATACTATAATTCACAATATTTAGAATTAACAAACGAACCATGTACAGCCAAAACCAAGAAGAAGAACACATACTGAATTACTTTAAGGATTACAAAGGAACCCTTTTAGATATTGGAGCCAATGACGGTAAGACTTTTTCTAATTCCCTAAGATTAATAGAATTAGGTTGGAAGGCTTATTTAGTTGAACCATCTCCTAAAGCGTTTGAGAAACTTTCAAAACTTCATGCTAATAATAAAAGCGTTGAATGTGTTCCGGTGGCTATTGGTGAAGGAAACTCTAAAGCAATCTTAGCGGAAAGCGGATGGCATTTAAACCACAAATCAGATGTGGCCTTACTTAGTACTCTTATTCCTGAAGAGAAAAAAAGATGGGATAAAGTAGCCTTTGAAGATAAAGAGGTTGAAGTAGTGGATTATAAAACCTTTACCGAGCTTGTTGATTGTAAATGCTTTGACTTTATTTCCATTGATGCGGAAGGAATGGATTGGCAGATACTTTCCCAAATAGATTTATCGGATACTAAGATGTTGTGTATAGAAACAAACTCCGTAGAAACAGAAAAATATATTAACTACTGTATAGGGTTTGGAATGAGATTGATTTATAAGAATGCGGAAAATATAATAATGGCTAAATGAAAAGGACAGTAGTAAGTTTTGCTGATGGTGTAGGTAGTTATGCGAAAGCTCTAATGAGATTAGAGCAAAGCCTAAAACAAGTAGAGTTTGATGGTAATTTCAAAGGCATAAACGATTATGGACACATAGGAAGTCCATTGCATAAAGGGCACCCCAACTGTGTGCCATATGCTTTTAAAGCTTTATCTATAAAGAAAGCGATAGATGAGGGAGCAGAACTTTTGTTATGGTGCGATTCAGTTGTTTATGCAACAAAATCATTAAATCACCTATTTACAGAAATTCGCCAGAAAGGGTATATCTTTTTTGATAATGTTGGTTTTTCTATTGGTGATTATACAAGTGATAATTGTTTGCGTCACTTTGGAATGAGTAGAGAGGAATCATTTAATTCTAAAATGATTATGGCTTGTGTTATGGGATTTGATGTTACTAATCCTCAAACTAAAAAATTTTTAGATAAATATATAAGCGCAGCATTAGATGGTATTTCTTACCATGGAGACTGGCATAATAATAACCTACAAGTTTCTCAGGACATGAGGGTGAAGGGCCACAGACATGATCAATCAGTGGCAAGTGTTTTGATTAAGCAAATGGGTTTAGATATTACACACGCTCAGAGCACTTATTTTGCTTATAGTTCACATAAAGGCTTAGTGCCTATTTCAGATAAGGTTTGTTTATGGTCGGAGGGAATATGATTAAACTAGAAGATATTTTCAGGAAGGCTTTAAAAAATAAAAATGCAACTGTTTCACCAATGTTTGATGGATTGACATTTTATATTGATGGCGTCTTTTGCGAAATAAAAATACAAAACTCTAGTATTAATTTAAAATATAATCTTACATATTCAATTACAGAAGAAATCTCAACAGAGATAAGAGAAGCATTAATTATTGCATTTGTTAAAAAGAGAGACGAGGAATACGATAAGATTCTAGAGAAAATTTTAAATGGTCTACAATGAATTTAAAAATAAATATATGGGTGTAACTGGGTTTAGTATTAATTTACTTGAAAAGTATAAAGGAGATTCAAAAAGTGTATGTGAACTAGGGGCACAAAATCTTTATGATAAAGATTACGGAACTGAGAAGGGACCGTATGCTAATGTGTACTATAATTCAAATGGAATAGAATACACATTTATAGATGTTTCTAAAGAAAATAATTCACTAGATATTGATCTTTCAAAACCTCAGACATTCACAGAGGTTTATGACCTTGTTACTGACTTCGGAACTTCAGAGCATGTTAGTGATAGTTATAATTGTGCCAAGGCAATTCATGATCTAGTTAAGGTTGGTGGAACGGTCATTCAGGAAAACCCAAAGACTGGGAATTGGCCAGGGCATGGGTTCCATTATAAGACAAAAGCATTCTATGAGAAATTAGCATCATCAAATGGATATGAGATTTTAGAACTTGGAGAACATCCTGCAATGGGAAATAATACAAACGGTTGGAATGTTTATTGTGTTTGGAAGAAAATAAAAGATAATAATTTTATATCTAAGGCTAGGTTTAAAGAACTTGATTTAAGGAGTGCATAAGATTACAACATTATAAGTGGATATGAGAATAAGGATAACAGAAAATATATTTATTACATACGAGGTGTTATCTAAATACATGATTATAAACAATGATCCTAGAGTATGGAAGAATGTTTCAGTTTTAAAGGGAACAGAGTTTGATGTAGTTGATAATTGCATAGAGATTGAAGGCAAACATTTTCCACTTAGAATGTTTAAATATGAAGTTATCAGCCATATATAATTGTTGGGATAGTGAAGAGTTATTAAAGGGTTCAATAGAGCAAATATATAATTCAGTCGATCTTATTATTATTGTTTGGCAGGACGTTTCCAACTTTGGAGAATCTTATAGCCCAATGCCACGAATAATAAAAGATGGTATTGATAAACTTGGTAAGGTAATATTTAGTAAGTACGTCCCAGCCTTAAATAATGGGTTCAAAAACGAGATCAATAAAAGGCATTTAGGACTCGAGATAGCAAAGAAGAATAGCTGTACACATTTTTTACATTTAGATTGTGATGAGTATTATGATACTAACGAATTTGAAAAAGCAAAGAGTTATTTTTTAAACAGTGGGCATAGTGGGTCCGCCTGTAAGATGTGGACCTATTTTAAAAATCCTACTTTCAGGCTAGACACTCCTGAAGGTTATCACGTCCCGTTTATTCACAAATTAAAAAGCCACACGAGAGCCGGATATAAAACCTATCCTTATTACTGTGATCCTACACGTAGAATAAATGAAACCGATGTTATAGAACTGGATATAATGATGCATCACTTTAGCTGGGTTCGGGAAAACATAGATAGGAAGGTTAATAATTCAAGTGCTAAATCTAGTTTATTGAATGGTACTCTTTTAAAAGATTATCATTCCACTATTTTGTGGAACACTCCTGAAGGTTATTACATAAAAGACTTTGACAAAAGAATTAAATTAGTAGAAAATAAATTCAATGTCAAAATCCCGCTTTAAGGTCTTCAATTTATTTAAAGAAAAAGCTCCTAAAGCTATCCAGGAGAAGGCGGTAGGAATATTGAAGTGGGGTGCAAGAAATAATTTTCCACAGGAAACAATACAAACTATTTACAACAGCCCTACAGCTTCAGCCTGTATGGACACGTACATTGATTTTCTAGAGGGCGATGGAATTACACAGGAAGAAATAGCCACATTCAAAGTAAATAAATCTCAAACACTTGACGAGCTTCATTCTCAAATTTCACCGGATGAGGGATATTTAGAAGGATTTGCCATAGTTGTTAAGTATAATGAGTTTGGCGAGAAGATAGAACTTAAACACCTTCCATTAGAATCAGTAAGGCTTGGTATTCCTGATGACTTTGGTTTTATTTCTAAGATTTATTATAATCCTTTTTACGGAACGAATGAATGGAAAGAAATTGAAACTATTGTTTATGATACCTACAACCCAAAGAAAGAAGTAGTACTTCAACAGTGGGCAGAGCAAGGATCAAAGTATAACGGGCAAGTTTATTATTGTGCTACAGAAAAACCTTTAAATAGATTTTATCCACTCCCTTATTATCAAGGGGGCCTTAAGTGGTTTATTATAGATCATAAAATAGGGATGTTTCATGAAAGAAATATAGATAATAACTTTCTTTTATCAGTTCTTTTTAAAATGGTTGGCGATCCTGATGAAGCGCTTGAGCACGATAAAGAAGGGAATGTTACCAAAACAGTTGGACAAGCATTTGACGAGTTCATGCAAAACGGTTTTTCAGGTGCAGAAAATGGTGGAATGTCTATGGCTCTATGGTCTAAGTTAAAAGAGCAAATGCCAGAAATACAAGCGTTTCCAAGCTCTACAAATCACGAACTATTTATTGCTCTTCAGCAATTAACAATAGACAATATTTCAATAACTACTAAAGTTCCTCCAATTCTTGCAAATATTCAGGTAGCAGGTAAACTTGGAAACTCTCAGGAGATTGTCAACTCTGTTAAGTTAATGTATCAGAGAGTAAATAAAAAACAAAGAAAACTAGAGAGGGCCTATAAAGAACTTTTAACAGGGTTCCTAAATGCTCCTATAGTTAATGAATTAACAATAAGAAATATTAATCCGGTTGATGTTATCCCTCCTGAAGTATGGGCTTCATTAACTTTATCAGAACAAAGAAAATTCATTGAGAACAATTACGACATAGAGCTAGAGGAAACGGTAGTGAAGGAGGAAACAACTAATGCCTTGTAGAACATTATTTATATCACAAGAAGATTTTAAAGAGAGGGTTGATCTTTCAGATAACGTCCTATCAAAATATATTATTCCTAACATAGCAAGTGTTCAGGATAGATATATTAAAAAAATCCTTTGCAAAGATTTCTATGATGAATTAATCTATCAAATAGATAATGATTCTTTAACTACAGAGAATGAAACTTTAGTAGATGACTATATTAAACCAGCTATGGTTTTTAGGTCCTACGCTAGATATTTAGCTACTGCAAATGTTTATTCTACTCCTTCAGGGTTCAGGAAATTCAAAGAAGATAACAGCGATTCAGCAGATGCGGCAGACATGGCAGCCTTTTTAAATCAGGCTAATTCAGATGCAACATTTTATGAGAGAGAATTATTTGAGTTCCTAGAAAACAACTTAGATGATTATGCAACTTATAGAGACGAATGCAAATGTTCTAATATTAAATCAATAACAAATTTCAAAATAAGTGCTATAGGTGCAGGGTATAAAAAAGACCCTTATAAAAATCCTAACAATCCATTTTATAACGACTATTTAGATGATAACGGTAACCCAAGATAGCACTAATAAAATAATGCTTAAGGTTACTACAGCAATTAGTAGCCCATATTTTCTTATAAATTTTACTAACTGTTATACAAACAGGAGTACGGTAGCTTTATTTCAAAACAGAAATTCTAATGGTTCATACTATTTAATTTGGATTGTAGAAGTAGGGGAAAATGGGACTGAAGACAAAGTAAATGGACAGTTAAAGTTGGGTCCGTCGGGAGATTGGCAAGCTGATGTTTATGTTCAGTCAAGCTCAATGAATTTAAATACTAATCAGGCTACATTTATAGAAACTATAGATGTAATAGTTAAATCTTCAGGATGTGTTTATACTTCAGATGATGATGCTTGTCCTGATATTACAGAAATAGATGGAGGCTCTTTGGCTTTAGGTGATTCACAATTTTCAGTGGTCAATGGACTTTTAGACGGATGTAGTTTATAATGGCAAATAGAATAAAATTACGCAGAGGAACAAATGCAGAGGCAACAGCCAACAATCCTATATTAGCATTAGGAGAAATTGGTATTATAACTGATGCTTCTTCTGATGCTGTTAAATTAAAGATAGGCGATGGAGTTACAGCATGGAACTCATTACCGTATTTTGTTCCAGGTTCTTCAGGTGGTGGAACCTGGGGAAGTATTACGGGGACCTTATCAAATCAAGTAGACTTACAAAGTGCTTTAGATGCCAAACAAGATGATTTAACTTTTGATGTAACACCTATATATGGAAGCAGTAACCCAGTAACATCAGATGGAATTTATGATTCTTTAGCGACTAAGCAAGCAACCTTAGTTTCAGGAACTAATATAAAAACAGTCGGAGGAACTACATTGTTAGGGTCAGGCGACGTAAATGTACAATCTGAACTTGGGAATATTGTTTATAATGAATTTTTAACAGCAGGCGAATTAAGCTCATATACCAATGTAGGTGCTGCTACATTCTCATTTAATGTAGGTGGCGGATTAGATGTATCTAGTGGGAGTTCAACCTTTACAAGCTATTATAAACATTCATGGTATACCTTACTTGTTGATTGGGAAATAACAGCAGAATTTATAAATGTTTCCAATGGCAATGGGATTTCTTTTGGTACTCCTGGATTGTTTGGGTTGATTGATTTAAACACAGCAGGGAACAGAGGACTATTTTATATTTACGGTGGAACAACTCCAACACTATTAGCTACAGCCTCAACAGCTATGACGTTTACTAATGGTGATACATTAAGGATGTCACTAAAAAGGGCAGGTACTTATGTGACACTTCAAATTACAAATGTAACAACAAACACTAAATCAAGCCCTTTAGTATATAATCAAACGTTAGGATTAGTTGCTTCCAATGCACTTCAATCAACTGGTAACCCTGGGATATATGCTTATGGGGGATCTCAAAAGGTAACTAAATTTGTCTACTCTTCAATAGCTAAAAAACGTCCAGACCTTTTACTAATAGGAGATTCAAATACAGAAGGATGGTGTCAAGCCTATAATACTGTTACGTCACTAACAGATGGATCGTTAAATACTACATATGCATATAGATTAATGGCTATGACTAATATGTCTATGGCTAGAATATGCAGACAGGGAGCCGCAACAGCAGATATTAACACAGCTATTAATGAGGCTTTATTAATCAATCCTAAATATGCAATTATTCATATAGGGACAAATGATGCAATATCATCAAGAACACAAGCACAATATTTAGCAGATATGGCTACGCTTATAGCCTCGTTAACTACTGCTGGAATTATACCAATAATATGCAAGGTTATTCCTCATGTTACCGGTGCTGTAAATACATTAATTACAAGTTACAATACAGGATTAGCAACAGCGTACGCATCTATATATACAGTAGTAGAAACAAACAGTAATATAAATGTTACTGATGATACTACAGGAGTTCATTTAAATATGAAGGGTGCAGCTAAAATGGCATGGCTAGTAGCAGATGCACTTAGTAATATGGGTGCTGCTCCTGAAACAGATGTAAGTTTTGAAAGATACCTTTTAAACTTTCAAACTCCTTCCGCAGCGAAAAGAGTGCAAATGCATTTATATCCTTTAAATTCAGTTGGTGCATCTAAGGGGCCAATGGTGGCAGGAAGATTAAATAATACTACTTCAGGTAGTGAGATTTCTGTACTTGAATTTTGGGGACATATTTCAAGCACTACTCAAGCAATGATGGCTAATCTTTGGGGTGCAAGATTTGGTATAGGTACATCAGTAGGAGTACAACCGGTTGCATATCTTCATGCGAGAGCTGTAACATTAGGAGAAGAAGTATATAGATATGAAACCACCGCGACCAATGATGATCCTTATGTTGAAATGGTTCAAGGTAGAATCGCTACTACTGATGCAACTGTTACAACAGCAAGACAAGTAATATTAACAGCTTCAAAAACTCTTTATGCGACCGCTTTAGTAATTGCAAGAAGAACAGCAGGTTCAGCAGGTGCTACAGATGACACGGCTGTATATGAATTAAAGGCAGTTTGTAAGGGGACGGCTACTTTATCTGTAAATACTACCACAGTAGTGTATGAAGATCAAGCAGGCTGGGATTGTGTTTTTGATATTTCAGGAGGAGCTTTAAGGATTAGAGTAACAGGGGCAGTAAATAATACTATTACATGGCACGTATCAGAATTTAAATATTCATCAATAGGAACATAATGAGTAGAGAAGAAAAAATAATTAGAATTGAAGAGATTGAGAATCTTATTCAGTCATCACCTGAAGGAGAAATGGTTAATCAGTATAAAATAGAATTAGAAAGGCTTAAATCTCAGATAGAATAATGTCACAGATAAACCACTCTGATTTAGAAAATGCAAGCGAAAGCGGAATAATAGGAATAATGGTTTCTTTCCTTATAAGAGAAGTTATGCCTTGGGCTATTCATACAGTAGGAGCTTTATTTACAGCTGGGATAGTTGCGGTTGCTTTATTTTTTTTCAATAGGTGGTTAGGTAAAACTTTTAAGAAATGAAACATATCGAAGTAGCAATATCGCAATTAGACAAACAGGAAGTTCCAAGGGGTAGTAATTGGGGGCCGGATGTTAAAGGTTACCTTGGTTCAGTAGGTATTAACTTCCCTGCTTCATGGTGCATGGCGTTTGTTTATTGGTGTGTAAAGACTTCGGGAATAGTAAACCCTCTTATTAAAACAGGAGGGTGTATAGCTCAATGGAATAAGATTGATAAAAAGTATAAAAAGAGTGAACCGTTAGCAGGAGATATTTTTATTCAAGATCATGGACATGGTTTAGGCCATACGGGAATAGTAGAGAAGGTCCAAGGAGATAAGATCTTTACTATCGAAGGTAATACCAATGACACGGGAAGCCGAGAGGGTTACGAAGTTTGCCGGAGAGTAAGAGACATTAAAAGTTGTATAGGATTTATAAGAATAATATAATATGGAAAATAAAAGACTAATAACAATTTTAGGAATAGTATTCCTTGTAGCAACAATCTTGTTTGCAGGGGTTCCGGCATTACTTGACTTCATCCTGATTCTAAAGGACAAGAAACAGGATTATACCTTTAAACACAATTACTACATTTTAGGAGGCGGACTTATAACAGGTCTTTTAATGGTTCTTTCTCCTAATACTATAGTAAGTTTAATAAACAGGTTTGCTTCAAGTAAACTGCCAAAGGAGTAATGCATCCAGTACCAAAACATATCTATATAATATTTTCACTGGCTTTGCTAGCTCTTATTCTTTGGAGGTGGACAGAACCTAAAGAGGTCGTACATACACATACTATTCAGGATAAAATAGTAACCGAGGAAAAGGAAGTTGTTAAGTGGAAAGCTCAAAAGGAGAAGATAATCTATACAACCAAATTTGACACTATTGTAACTAAGGAAATTATTTACAGAGAGCTTTTAAAATGCGATAGTATAGTTAAAATAGACAGTTCAATAATTGCAGGACAAGATACTATCATAGCAGATCAAAAAGAACTTATAGCCTTATCGGAAAAAGAGGTTAAAAAGCAAAAGAGGAAATTAGTATTTACTAAAGTAGTGGCAGGGGCTGTTATTGTAGCAACTATTCTACTGGTCAAATGATAGCTTTCTTAATTATAATAATGGTTGTTGTAGGGATTATATTTAGGATTAAGAAATAACGCCTATGCCGTTACGTACATAACATAATGAAAGCACGCAGAGTTAAGCTCAGTGATTCAGAATTTTTTCACCTTAAAAAGCTAAGAGAACAGCGAGATAACACCTACAACTTACTTGTAATTTCTGATCCACACGGGGTACTTCTTTGTAAACGTTCTTATTCCTGTTTTCTAGAGATCATAAAACACAATCACTTTAACGAGATATTAATTAATGGCGATTT
>DASRRA010000003.1:0-11179 GCA_035696085.1 Bacteroidia bacterium
AAAAAGCGGCCGTTGTTGAATATAGATATACTTCTACAACTTAAAGTTTTGATATTCTCTTAACAAAGCTTCCCTGCTCAACAGAAATTTTTAAAAGATAAATTCCTTTGGCAAAAGTTGACAAGTCAATTGATGAGACGAACTTATCTGAAACAAAGAGTGTTTGACCGGTTATCGTTGTCAATGTAATTTTTACATTTGGATAACTGTTTGAATAACTCAAATTTAATATATCATTTGTGGGGTTTGGAAATGCAACTATGAAATCATCCAACGTAGGATCGTTAACAGATGTAACCACACCTCCCACGATGGTTCCTTCAATTCCGTAATATCCGAGAGAAGAATAATTGGAGAATCCTGTTTGAGGTGTTAGTTCTGATCCACCTTGTATTACCAACGTATATGTGCCTTCTGCCAAAGGCAAATTTTTAAATTCAGCAGATCTGTTTTTAGACAAATTACTAGAGGCAACGATTACACCTTTAGTATCAATAATTCTGGCAGCAACATCCAGTTGCCTTAAATACTCAAGTGGATCAATTCTTAAGTTAACTGTTCCTCCTCCAGAGGCAATAGAGAATGTAAAATTATCGACATCCGTATTACGTTCAATTTGTCCCCAATTGGCAGCCGAAGAGACTGTGCCCCCTTTTCCTACTGTCAAGTTTTTTGATGATGGATTATCATCATTCATATAAGGAACATTTTCATTTACGTTCATGATTGATAAATCATCTTCAGTGTTCGTTGCAGTATTGTATTCACCCTTGCTCCACGTGTATAATTGATTTGACCAATAGTCGCCATACCAATAATTTCCCATAATCGGGCACCATTCTACTGCGGAAAGACCAACAAAATATTCCGGGTCAGGTTGCGTAGACCCGCCATCATGCATTAAACCCATTTGATGCCCCATTTCATGACTGCAGGTCCTTCCGATTTCGTAACCGTAATCATTTTTTTGTGGATTGCCTCGGAAAAGTGTGCCCGCTTCCGTTGTACCAAAACAGGAAACGCAGGCATGTGAAATTCCATCAGCATCGATAAAGTCGATAATACCCGTTTTCAATACATCTGCATTTTTTGCAGCCTCATATACTGACGGATCAGTTGTAATATTTAAATTGAACATGGAATATTGATCTGAAACGCACTGCCACGCCCGGTATACAGCTTCTTTTGTAATGCCGTTTTTGGGAGTGTCACCATTCATAACTTCAGTCATATGTAAGTAGAAAACATACGGTGATCCCGGTTTACTCTGAAGTTTGGTAACATCCTCATTGTTGTATGGACCGATATGGACTGCCTGCCGTTGAGCCATAGAACTGTATACAGGGAGTACAGCGGCTAATGGAGCATTTTGCGTCTTAGGATTGATTTCCGATGTGTAACGATCGGGATAAATCTTAGCAATATTAATCTCGGTAATATAGACAATACCGTTGGCAGTTGTAATCTCATACGCTTTTTTGCTATCGTGTAGAACATAGTATCCATAAAGTGTGGATGGACTTCCTTTCAATATAAAGGATGAATTGTTTGACTCCTTTGCTTTTCCATGAATGGAAATTTTATCGTTCTGATAGAAGTAAGTTAGGACATTGATTTCAGCAACTGAATTTGAATTCAATTGAAACGTAAGGTTTTTGGCAGATCTTGAATGCTGTTTAACGACTCCATTGATAACCGATTGCGGAGTTCCTAATTCCAGTTTTGCGCTGGATTGTGCGTATAAATGAAGTGTGCAAGTAAAGATAATAAGTGCAAACGACAGAATAATTTTTTTTCTATAATTAATTAAGTAGGTTCCTTCATGAGAATAATTGTTTAAAATTTGAGAATTTGGGCTGACAAGGTGCTTTTTCCCTTTTAACTGCTGCTGTGCAAGCTGTGTTGTTCTTTTTTTCAAATGGTCCATTTTGAATTGTTTTTTGATTGATATACAACGAAAATACTTTATAGAAAACCAGTTATTTGTAGTCAAAAAAGGGAGCTGTTGTCGTAGTTATCAGTTTACTTCACTTATGGTAAACTCTAAATTTTCATACACCTTGATTTTTTATATTATTTTTGTAAAAAAATAGTCTTGCTATAAATGAAATTTAAAATAAAAAACAGTCTTTTTTTTATCCTAATTGCTTTGTTTATGGCCTGTTCGGATGAATCGGCAAATATTCCGGCCAATATTTTATCGAAAGAAGAGATGGCGGCTGTATTAACAGACATCCACATTTTGGAAGCGGCGATGAGTCTGAATATTTCAAGTGCCATACAAACAGGTAATGATAACCGAGAGGAAACAACGCTTGCCATCCTGAAAAAGCACAATGTTACGAAAGAACAATACGATGAAACCTTTCGTTTTTATGGCGAACACCTGGATTTATTAGGAGATATATACAAACTGGTCCTGAATAACCTGAGCGAATTGCAGGCGAAAACAGCCAATGAAAAGGATACGGTGAAGACGGATAGCATCCCTAAAGATAGCGTGAAGGTGAAATTAAAAAAAATGGTACAGCAGCAAAAGCTTAAGGAGGTTAGGCCAAAACCTTAGCAGCATCGATGATAGAGCTGGGCGATAGATCTTTTAAATACAATTTAGCGGTATGTTTCACTGCTTCTTCCAGGGAAATAAATTGATAATCGGGAAATACAGATAAAATCTTATTGTTTGAAAAATGACTAACCCTATGTGCAGAGCGCGCTGTTTCCTTTGTAATTAAAGGTGTTGCGCCAGTCAATAGATGTCTTACTTTTTCGGCCCTCCAGGCAAAACCACTTAAAAATTTTCCTGCTTTGATAGATGATTTCGGTTTTCCGAATGCCGTGTGGATAAGATCAAAATAGCGACGAAAAGCCGAATTTTCTGAATTTAAAATAAAACGCTGTTTGTTGATGTCACTCTCCATTAGCTTAATCATTAGAGCTGATACATCGCGTACATCCACAAATCCATTCACGCCATCCGTATAGAATCGTATTCCTTTGAAGGCTTTGCTAAACATATTGGAGCTGCTTTGTTGCCAGTTGCCCCCACCAACAATTAAGGAAGGATTTACAATGATCACATTCAAGCCTTCTTCTGCAGCCCGCCAAACCTCGCGTTCAGCTTCGTATTTACTTAGTGCATAATTGGAGTGATCCGGTGATGCTTTCCAAAACATGTTTTCGGTAATGATGGGATCATGCTCCTCTCTTCCAAGTGTGGCAATGGAACTCACATGGCAGAATTTTTTTATACCTTTTGTTAAAGCAGCATTCACCAGGTTCGTGGTACCTTCCACATTTAAATACATCATTTCATCCTGGTGCCTGGATTCAAAAGAAACCATGGCCGCACAATGATAAACATAATCAACTCCATCGAGAACATTTAAAAGCGAATAAACATCGAGTAAATCGGCATCTACCCATTCTATCTGGTTGAATAAATGACGTGGAGAAGAAGTGTAATAGGAAAATACTTTTTCAACGTTTTGCAGATTGCTTTCCTTACGTTTTAATGCACGCACTTTTTTGCCTGATCTAAGCAGATCATACAACAAATGACTTCCAACCAATCCTGTTCCTCCAGTTACTAAAATCATAACATATAATTACGTTATGCGAATTTACTCAATTATTCAATAACCTAGGCGTGTTTTATTATCTTTGCCGTTCAAAGAAAACAAATGAAAAAGAACTTTGTTGAAGAATTAAAATGGCGAGGTATGCTGCATGATATCATGCCTGGTACTGAAGAGTTGTTAAATCGAGAAATTGTTAGTGGATACATCGGTTTCGACCCAACTGCAGATTCATTGGGAGTGGGTAACCTGGTGCAAATTATGACATTGCTGCATTTTCAGCAAGCCGGGCATAAACCCATTGCTTTGGTGGGAGGAGCTACGGGTATGGTGGGTGATCCTTCAGGAAAATCAGCAGAACGTAATTTATTGGATGAAAAAACATTGCAACACAATCTGGATTGTCAACGCCAACAACTGGAGAAATTTCTGGATTTCAACAGTGGCGCCACTTCTGCAGAGATTGTAAATAATTATGATTGGTTCAAAGGATTTTCATTTTTAGAATTTATTCGTGATGTGGGTAAACACATTAGCGTAAATTATATGATGGCAAAAGATTCTGTAAAAAATCGCCTGGAAAACGGAATGAGCTTTACCGAATTCAGTTATCAATTGGTACAAGGATTTGACTTTTACTACTTATGGAAAAATAAAAATGTAAAACTACAAATGGGTGGTTCCGATCAATGGGGTAACATTGTAACCGGTACTGAACTAATACGCAGAAAGGGAAATGGCGAAGCATTTGCGCTGACCACTCCCTTAATAAAAAAAGCAGATGGGACCAAGTTTGGGAAAAGCGAAAACGGAAATATTTGGTTGGACAGAACAAAAACATCACCCTATAAATTTTATCAGTTTTGGTTGAATGCAAGTGATGCAGATGTAAAAAATTACATCCGCATTTTTACATTGTTTACCAAGCATGAGATTGAAACCCTGGAAGCAGCACAAGCGGCATCACCGCATTTGCGTACCATGCAAAAGGCCCTCGCAAAAGACATTACTACAAGGGTGCATTCACAAGCCGACTATGAAGCAGCATTTGCAGCAACAGAAATATTTTTTGGAAAAGGAACCTTAGAGGATTTAAAAGAGATTTCAAAACGCAGCGATTTTCATGAAATTATGAATGATGCGGGTGTACCAACGTTTAAAGTAGAGAAAACTGAGATGGCAAATGGGATTAACATCATTGAGCTGTTGGTAGAAAAGGCAAAAGCATTTCCATCCAAAGCGGATGTAAAGCGATTAATACAAGGGGGTGGTTTATCCCTGAATATGGCGAAAGTAACGGATTTGCAAATGATGGTGGATCATTCTCATCTGCTAAACAATGAATTTATTTTATTGAAAAAAGGAAAAACAGAGTATTTGAAATTGGATGTGAAGGGGTAAGCTCACGCACAGCCTCTAACCTCACCCCCGGCCCCTCTCCTTGCAAAAGGAGAGGGGTGACTGTAAGTTTTCCTTAGTCACATTTTGGTAACCACCTTATATAACAATATATATTTCTGATACTCCTATTTAATTTGTGATGAAATCTATTTCTTAGTCACCCCTCTCCTTCCTTCAAGGAGAGGGGCCGGGGGAGAGGTAAACGCGGGCTCTTGTGATCACACCAACAAATTACATCCTCTAATATCACTTACATCAAATCTTCCAAGTACCTCAAACGTACCATCACTAAATATTTTCCCAAGGTCCTGCGTAGCTATAAACGCACAGGAATTCACATTGGCCAAATCAATGATATTGATTCCGCCTGTTTTATTTTCTGGTTGAAATGAGAACGGATCATTTACATCGCGGATGAGAATACGCATCCAGGGCGGACAAGCAAACCTACCATCACTTATGGAATAGGCCTGGGATAAGAGTTCCGTCATGCCGTACTCGCTATGAATTGCCAAAACACCAAAACTGCTGCACAAAAGCTGATGCAATTCCTCGCGTATCATTTCTTTACGTTTTCCTTTCATGCCACCTGTTTCCATGATAAGGGTATGCTTCAGCGGTTCTCGTTTTTGTGCGGAATATAATTCGGCAAGATCCAATAAAGAGTAGGTGACACCCAATAAAATCGTCTTTTGTTGCTGATGTTCCAATTGTTCAAGCGCATCCAGCAGTTCAGCATGGTTGTGCAGGTAAAAACCGCTTCGGCTATTTTTACTTCGTTTTATTAAATCCTCGGCCATATATATTAGGGAGGACCCTTCCCGTTCCAGGTAGGAGGGCAGCAGTGCCAGGATACAATAACCCTGAATGTTTCCGTAAAATAATTCAAATGCCTTGCGATAGCTCGTTTCATAAACACTTAAATCACTTACAAAGTGCTTGCTTTGTTGCATACCCGTTGTGCCACTGCTGGTAAACGTTATCTGGATAGCATCTGGTCCGGTAATAAGCGGGTGACTTTTGAACAATTCTATAGGTAAAAACGGGATTTGATGTATATTTTGAACGTTTTCTACGCTTGTACCTAGTGTTTTCAGGTATTGCTGATAAACAGCATTATTGGCCGCCTGGTAGCGAAATACCTGCAGTGCTTGCTTCTGAAAAGCAACATCGTTTTGTATATTAAAAATGCGATCAATTAATGGTTTCAAGCAATACAATAAGGGTAGATAGAATGCGTTTAAAATTGTTTTCCCAAAAATAATTATTAATTTTAGGTTCTCAATGTGAATTCATGAAGCATTTGTTTTATTTGATCCTTCTTGTTTGTTTAACTGCTGCTATAGGCTGTATCAAGGAAAAACAATTTCCTCCCGAGCCAGTTATTGAATTTCAGGATTTCGTCAATTATATAGGACCAAGAGGAACTGTGGATTCAGCAGATTGTATTATCAAGTTTACAGATGGTGACGGAGACGTGGGATTAGCAGAGGGCGACACCATTTCACCCCCAAATTTGAGAATGAAATATTTGTATAAAAATCTGGTAGATGGAAAATTTTATCCCATGGATGCTATTGATTCCACTACTGTTTTAGATACCTTGTTTTTTGATTACCGCATACCTACGCTTACGCCGGATGGCCAATACAAAGCCCTGGATGGTACTATTAAAGCGAAATTCAGAGCACCTCCCGTTTTCTACCCGGGCCATAAAGTGGTTAAATTTGAAATTGTTCTTAAAGATAGAGCAGGTCACAAGAGCAATATAGTGACTACAAATGAGATCACCGTTCCTTAGGAGTTTCCACCCCAGTTTTGCTGGATGCTAACGCTGTCGCTCAATTTTGGAGTAGGTAATTCTTCTTCAGGATGTGGAAGTTCTTTAAATGACTCAATCATTTTAATCATATCTTTTTCCAGTTCCTCACGGTGAGAAGCACGTGTCCAGGTCAGAATCTGGTAAAATTCATAAGGACTTTCAATAACCGCAAATTTGTAAAACACTTCATTATCCTCTACTTTTCCGGTCACATCTGCTATCAGGGCTTTATTCCCATTTATCTCCTGACGACCGGGAATACTGAATTTGCCATTTTTTATGCTTTCTATAAATCCCTGAGAAGAAATATTATTATAGTAAGTATCTAGGTTAAAATTCAAATCATAATTCTGCATCGTTACTTTTTTATCATCGATGACAATGGCGTAGATGTCTTTATCGAGGCTTTGGTATTGCAAGGAGGCATCTTTGCGGATATCCGAGCAAGGCTTCATGTACGAAGGTACCAATATCGTGTACTTTTGGCTAACACTAACTTCATTAAAAGTAGTTTCCTTATGGCAGGAAAAAAGAAAAATACTAAAGGAGAGAATAAGAATTTTTTTCATTAGCTGTAATTACAAAGCAAATTTACTGGAAAAAATCCCAATAAAAAAAATTCCTACCCTTGTAATAAGGGTAGGAATTATGATAAAAGATGTTAAATTACAGTGTACCTCTCTTTGCTTGCTCTCTTTCGATGGATTCAAACAATGCTTTGAAGTTACCAGCTCCAAAACCTTTAGCACCCATACGTTGAATGATCTCATAAAATAAGGTTGGACGATCTTCCACAGGTTTGGTGAAAATCTGGAGTAAATATCCTTCCTCATCCGCATCCACCAATATGGATAGTTTTTGCAACTCTTTAATGTCCTCTTTCATGATGTCCATGTGAACACCCAAACGTCTCGGAATATCATCATAATATGCCTGAGGCGGTGGAGGTAAAAATTCAACACCACGTGCTTTCAGCTCGGCTACAGTTTTAATGATATCGTCTGTGGCTAAGGCTAAGTGTTGTACACCTGCACCTTCATAAAAATCAATATATTCCTCGATTTGTGATTTTTTCTTTCCTTCTGCAGGCTCGTTGATCGGGAACTTAATACGTCCGTTTCCATTACTCATTACTTTACTCATCAACGCGGAGTATTCCGTAGTGATTTGCTTATCATCAAAGCTGAGGAAATTTACAAAGCCCATTACTTTTTCATACCATTCTACAGTAGCATTCATTTGGTTCCAGCCAACATTTCCAACCATGTGATCAATGAATTTTAATCCAACAGGACTTGGGTTGTAATCGCTTTTCCATTCTACGAAACCTGGTAAGAAGATTCCTTTGTAATTTTTGCGTTCTACAAATAAGTGAACTGTTTCACCATATGTATAAATACCGGCACGTACTACTTCACCATGCTCGTCTTTTTCTACAGTAGGTTCCATAAATGATTTAGCCCCACGCTTCACTGTTTCTTCGTATGATTTGCGAGCGTCTTCTACCCATAATGCAATCACTTTCACCCCATCACCATGTTTTTTTACATGTTCCCCAATTGGAGAATTGCTGTTCAATGCAGTTGTTAAAACCAGGCGTATTTTATCTTGTTTTAAAACATAAGAAGTACTGTCTTTTGATCCTGTCTCCAATCCTTTGTATGCATATGATTGGTAACCAAAAGCTGTTTTGTAGTAGTGAGCAGCTTGTTTCGCATTTCCTACATAAAATTCAACATAATCGGTTCCTAATAAAGGGAGGAAGTCCTGCGCCCCTTCAAATATTTTTTCCAGACCGTACTCTACATTTTTTATCTCTTTTGACATGACGTTGTTTTTTATTTAATATGTAAGATTTAATAGTTGACTTGTTTTGTTTAATTATTCTTTAAATGAGCTGTGTCTATGACCACATAGCCATGCTCAATGCTCTTAAGTTTATTGCTTTTGAATTATTCATTTTATTTCTTTTACACTTCCATCACTCTTCTCTCACTCTCCGCGAACAGCCATTACTGCGTAGGCCGTAGCTTTCAAACCTTCGCTAAAGCTTCGGTTTGTAAAAAGCAAAGGCCTATTCTACCCAGCTTTTATAATATTTGCCATCATCAATTGCCATGGCTGCTTCTGTTACCATTAGCGGTCGGAACGTATCCACCATTACGGCTAATTCTGCCGTATCTTTTTGTCCGATACTACGCTCCATGGCTCCTGGTGCCGGTCCATGAGGTATGCCTTTCGGGTGCAAGGTGATGTGTCCTTGTTCAATATTGTTACGGCTCATGAAATCACCATCCACATAATACAATACCTCATCACTGTCAATATTACTGTGATTGTAAGGCGCAGGAATAGCTTTCGGGTGATAATCGTAAATTCTTGGGCAGAATGAACATACCACAAAAGCAGGTGTTTCAAAGGTTTGGTGAACTGGCGGTGGCTGATGCACACGACCGGTTATCGGTTCAAAATTATGAATGCTGAAACCATAAGGGAAATTGTATCCATCCCAACCAATTACATCAAAAGGGTGGGTTGCATAAACTACCTCATGCATCATTCCTTCTTTTTTAATTTTGATGATAAAATCACCTTTTTCATCGTGTGTCTCCAATGTTTCCGGTAATTTGAAGTCGCGCTCACAAAATGGCGAATGCTCCAGCAATTGTCCGGATGAGTTTTTATAACGTTTTGGCGTATAATACGGATGGTGTGATTCTACATAGAAAATGCGGTTATCAGCGGTATTAAATTCCATTTGATAAATCATCCCTCTTGGAATGATCAGGTAATCGCCGTATTCAAAAGGAATGTTTCCCATAAATGTGCGTAAGGTTCCGCTGCCTTTGTGTATAAACAACAGCTCATCCGCATCTGCATTTTTATAGAAGTAGGTTTTCATGGATTGGCGGGGTGCTGCCAAACCAATAACGCAATCACTATTTAACAGCATGGCTTGGCGGCTTTCTAAGAAATCATCTGCCGGAGCCACCTGGAACCCTTTTAAAAGCAATGCTTTGATGTTCTTCCCGATAGCAATACGAGGGCTTACATCATAGGATTTCAGGATTTCTTTTACCTGGGTGGGGCGATGTACATGGTACAACAGCGAAGAATGGCCATGAAATCCTTCTGTACCGAACAATTGCTCGTAATAATACCCTCCTTTAGGCTTTTCGAATATAGTGTGTCGTTTTTGAGGAAATTTCCCCAAGCGATGATAAATAGGCATAATAAAACAGATAAAAGGATGAAAAACTAGTAAAAACTGTGGTAAATAGTAAAAACGAAGTAATGAGAATTACTCGGGGTTACGCTTTGTAATGCGTTTGATATCAATGATAAATGCTTTGTTGGAGAATTTCATTACCAATGTATTTTTAACAAAAATAGGTGTTTTTGATGAAAAAAGAAAGGATTTTTTTGGTAAAGTGTGGTATTATTTAGTTGATTTTGGTAATGGGAAAGAGAGGTAAAAGCGGAATGGCGAACTATATTAACAAGAAAATCTAAATTAACTTTTTTGTGTAAACAAAATTGTTTACATTTGTTGCATGAAATCGAATATTCAAGCCATAAAGGGAATCCATCCAGGGATTATTTTAGAAAAAGAGTTAAAGCAGCGTAAGCTTGCAAAAAGTCGTTTTGCAATCTCACTTCAGGAGTTTCCTCAAACGCTTGTCTCTATTACAAAAGGAAAACGAAAAATGAATATCCCGCTTGCTTTAAAAATAGAACATGCACTTGGGTTCGAAGAAGGCTATTTTATGACGTTGCAGATTTACTATGATATTGAGAAAGAAAAAAGGAAACAGCGTACTGAACACCCAGATTTCACTAAATTAAGAGAGATATTATTTTGGGATACCCAGATGGAAAAAATTAATTGGATGAAACAAAAGAAGGCTGTTGTAAAGAGGGTGTTTGAACGCGGGAATGAAACGGAGAAAAAGGAAATCATGCGTTTCTACGGAAAAGGTGTTGTTAATGACATTTTAAAATCGAATGCCAAATAAACTATATTATAATACGGTCGAGCCCCTATTGTTAAGTATTCTAAAGACGTTAATGTCTGCAAAGGAGTTTAGCGCTTTTAGATTGGTAGGAGGAACTGCTCTTAGCTTGTATCTTGGACATCGGAAATCCATAGATATCGATTTATTTACAGATGCGCCCTATGGAAAAATTGACTTTAATGCAATAGATACTTTTTTGAAAAAAACATATGCTTATATTGAAACAAATGAATATGATGTAATAGGATTCGGCAAATCATATTTTATTGGTAACAGCGAAAAAGAAAGTATTAAACTGGATCTTTTTTATACGGATGAATTTATTGAACCAGCTTTAGTGATTGACCATATCAGATTAGCGA
>DASRRA010000004.1:0-9040 GCA_035696085.1 Bacteroidia bacterium
AAGACATTGAAGGAACGGTGAGAGATGCAAGTTCTCCCTATTTTGGAGCATATGAATTTGCAAACAATGTGAATTTACCGGATGCTTCTGTTGAAGATATAACGCCTGTACAAACTTGCATAGGCACAGTACCCATACAAGTGCAATTAAAAAATTATTCTGCACTTGCTTTACAATCGTCTACAATTAATTGGTCCGTTAATAATGTAACTCAAACACCTGTGAACTGGAATGGTAATTTGAGTTTCAATGCAAAAACCGTTGTTAATCTGGGGACGCTTAATTATACAGAGATTGGTACATACAATTTAAAAGTATGGGTATCAGCTCCTAACAATGGGACTGATTCTTTCAATGCAAATGATACGACATCTATCACCTCTTTTTCCAGTTTAAAAGGCACGTATACAGTAGGTGGAGCAAGTCCTAGTTTTAATACGATAAATGATGCTGTTAAAGCGCTGAAAAAGGGAGGAGTATGTGGCGCCGTTACTCTGAATATTCGACCTGGTTTTTATAAAGAGTCAATACTTGTTTCAGATATTGATGGACTTGGAAGCGCAAACACACTAACGATTACGTCGGAGGATCATAACGCAGCATCGGTTAAGTTGCAAGGTTCAGCTAATAATGTAGCGATCGAAGTACGCAGAATAAAAAATGTTATTGTACGTGACCTGACCTTCTATGATGCGGGTAATTATAATAGTCAATTTGTAATTGGCGATTCTACTGACAATATTGAACTGAATGGGTGTACCACAAGATATATTATCTGCAACGGTCCTGTAAGTTATGTCAAAAACATACGAATTTTGAATAATACATTTGATAACTCAGCTTATCAACGGATTGAATTTTTGAACTATGAACCGACAAATCATTATAAAAATATTGAGATAAAAAATAACATCATTAAGGGTTCAAATTTCGTGAATATTAGGTTAATGGGGATTGATTCATTAGTGTATGCTAACAATAAAGTGTCGGATTACGCGCAAACTATTCCTAGTTTGCAAATTGAAAAAGCTTCGTTCGTAACCATTAGCAAAAATGACTTTCAACAAGTGGACTTAAGCGCTATGACAAATGTTATTCTTTCTAATAACATGATGACTTATCTTAATTTGATGGGCTGCGAATTTACGGCTGTTAATAACTCCATTAATTCAGTTGCAGGTACAGGTAATGCTGCTGTCGTAATTGACCACTGCAATAACTCCAATAGGTTTTGGAACAACATCGTGGTGAATAAGGGAAAGGGATATCTAATCAATTATATATCACTTCCAACAACTGATTTTAGAAACAATGCTTATTATTTCGCAGGCAATACATTTGGATACGATATCCCAACATTGCAGGACTGGAAACAAAAAACAGCCGATACCACTTTTTTAATTACAGACCCGCTTTTTAAATCAGCAAATGATTTGCATGTGAGTGAAGTGTCTTTAAAAAACGCAGGGCATGATGTGAGCACCTTCATTACAACAGATTATGATGGTGATACGAGAGATCAAACACCTGATATCGGCGCAGATGAATTTATACCAACGGTAATTGATGCAAGCACAAACGGCTTTGCTTCCTTTGGCCCGGTAGTTTGCTTGGGTACCAATCCGATTCAGGTAACAATTAGAAACAACGGTACGGCTACGCTAACATCCTTAGATCTACCTTATGTTGTGAACCTTGATTCAGCGGTATATCATTGGACAGGTAATCTCGCTCCAGCAAAAGAAATAGTAGTAACACTTGGCAATTATAATTTTAAATCGCATAGCCTCTACAAGCTGAAAGCGTGGTCTGTGAAACCCAACAATGCAACTGATGTAATTACGGCGAATGATACTTCTTCTATATTCTTTTATGCAGCTATGAAAGGTGTGTATACAATAGGCGGAACGTCTCCTAATTTTAACTCTTTTTTAGAAGCTGCAAATACAATACAAACAGCCGGAGTGTGTGGACCTGTGGTATTCAATGTTAGAAATGGGTCGTATGACGAATATTTTTCTTTATCGACTATTAAAGGTAATTCAGCTGTAAATACAATAACTTTTCAATCAGAAAATCAGGATAGCTCGCTCGTTACCTTGATATCAAGGAACTCGAGCCCATGGAATTCCACAGTAATAAACCTTGATTCGGTATCTTACATTACCTTTTCAAAATTAACATTTCAGATTGAAAAGGATTCCTACATAGAAATGTTTCATTTATCACGTACGCATCATTGTACAATTAAAAACTGTTCATTTATTACTCGTCCCTATAGCTACAGCGATACGCACTTCATAAGAAGTGTGATTTCATCAGATTCACTTGCGGTGACAAATTGTGAGTTTCATAACGGTCAAACGGCTATCGAATTAAAAGGAACGTATGCACAAATTGTACGCAATAATTTTGACACACAATATAAAAACATGATTGTTGGATCTGGTACAGATGTATTTTGTGCTTCCAATACATTCAATTGTACAAAAGAATATGGAGGTAGCGCCATTTTATTTTCTGGTTTAACAAGTGGAATTCTTTCCAAAAATAAATTTATATTATCGGGAAAAGACTTTAAAGGCATCGCATTCATAAATGCAAATATTGATGGACTGTTGATCGCTAATAACTTTATGGTTTTAACAGGAGGTAGTGGTATTTATCTGAACAATTCAAATCGTATACAAATTTTATACAACTCCATCCTTCAAAAGGGTGATGGTGTATGTTTCGCATCCGATCAAACCAGTCAAACGGTTTCTAAAAATAATATTTACTGTAATGCGTTTTCAAAAAACTATGCAGTATCTCTAAAAAATTCAATTGGCTATACGTCAGATCACAACTGTATTTATAGTGCCAAAGACAGTTTGATCATCCAAGACGGTGTAAAATTTTCATCACTTAATACATATACGACGCAAACAACAAATGACTCAAGCTCTATTTCCGTCGATCCAAAATATAAATCAACAACCGATTTGCATGCAACAGACATATCCGTAAGCAATGGTGGTGTTTTTAATAGTGCTGTTAAAGATGATATAGATAACGAAATCCGGAATGTACTGCATCCAAGTATAGGAGCTGATGAGTTTTCAACTGATTCGATTGATGCTGCACTTTCCGGTTTTGTATCATTTGATTCAACCTGTATTAAAGGGAATAAGCCGGTAACGATTATTTTAAAAAACAATGGTACAAGTAACTTAACAAGTGCAAAAATTCACTGGAAAATTAATGATACCATTCAACCTATATATAACTGGACAGGCAATTTGGCCAGCCAAAATACCGCATTAATTACATTGGGCGTTCGTGATTTTAAAATAGCGAGTCCATATAATATGGTTGTATGGGCGAGTGACCCAAACAATACAGCTGACCCCGCTCCTTTAAATGACTCC
Organism: Bacteroidia bacterium; assembly: GCA_035696085.1. Lineage (GTDB taxonomy): Bacteria > Bacteroidota > Bacteroidia > 2-12-FULL-35-15 > 2-12-FULL-35-15 > 2-12-FULL-35-15. The sequence continues at coordinate 3,411 of DASRRA010000004.1, forward strand.
ACTTCATTGCAATTTAGAGTTTCTATCCCTGCTGGAACATACACAATTGGTGGTATTTCACCAACTTATACAACAATCAAAGAAGCTGCAAATGCCTTGAATATATATGGTATATGCGGACCAGTAATATTTAAAATTCGTAGCGGTGTATATGATGGATATGTTTCATTGAAAGATTGTAAAGGCGCCAGCGCTTCAAATAGGATTACTTTTGAAAGCGAATCTGCTGACAATACCAGCGTTGAACTGAAAACCATTGCAGATTCAAGCGATTATATAGTAAAATTAAACGGCGCAGATTATATAACATTTAAAGACGTAACTTTTAGAAATACGGTGAGTGTATTCAAACCTTGTATTGTTATAGCAAATGATGCAAGTTATAATGAGATAAAAAACTGCCGCTTTATTTCAGAACCATCCACTGCTGGATATTGCCAATTAGTGGTTGAAGATGGGATGTTGAAAGGAAATAATTACAATCAAATTATACATAATCAATTTATAAACGGCTCTACAGGTATTTGTATCACACATAGTGAGGGAAATGTGATCGATAACAATACATTTAATAGTAACATGGGGATCTTCGCTTCTTATGGGCCGGTAGGACTTAAAATAACGAACAACAAAATTACGGCCAATGCGGCTGCCATCAGTATTGATAATCCGGTTGATTCGATAATCATATCCGGAAATGAATGTGTTACTAAAAATGGGGATGGAACATTCAGATTATCTAATTCCCCATTTAACTGGGATCCAACTTGTGTTTATCCAATATATGTTCGTATTTATAATAATTATTTTAAAAATGAAAAAAGTAGTGCAACAGCTGTTGTTAACTTCAGTACGGAAAAGAATATAGTTGTAAACTTCATACACAACACTGTTCGTTCAGAAGAATCAGACACAAGAGGAATAGTAATTGAAAATAGCGGTGGAGTTTATAATTTTTATAATAACATTGTTGCTATTAAATATAAGCCCGTTTTATCATATAGTACTATTGGGTTATATACTTACTTTCAAAGCAATGCAAATGATTATTATACCACTTCCGATGTATTAATAAGTGATGGACGCCGTCAATATGCAGATCTTGCAGCGTTTCGGCAAGCAACTTTCCAAGATTCGTTATCAATATCTATTAGGCCTAACTTTTCTAATGCGACTTCCTATCGTTTGAATAATCCTGATTTAAATAATAGAGGTATCCCCATTGATTGGATTCAAAAAGATATTGAGAATAAAACAAGAAGTACAGTTAAGCCAGATATCGGGTGCTATGAATTTGAACCAATTGTTGATTCCGTTTGGCCAGGAGATGCAAACAATGACTTAATAGCCAGCAACCTCGATTTATTGAATATTGGATTGTATTACGGTGAAACGGGAAATGCCCGTGCAGCTGTTAGTAATAACTGGCAAGCGTTTCCATCATTAAACTGGAATAAGATGCAAAATAATGGAGCTGATATGAAGCATACTGATTGCAATGGAGATGGAAGCATAAATGCGGATGATACATTGGCAATACATCAAAATTTTTCCGCCGTGCATTCTTTTACAACGCCAACTGAAGAATTTGTTGTTGCACCACCAACGCTTCAATTTAAAACGGATAAATCAACCTATGCTCCTGGAGATTGGATAACAATGGATATTATTGCCGGATCGTCTCAGATTTTGGTAGAAAATTTTTATGGTATTGCATTCAACGTGAATTACTCATCAGGTTTAGTGGAACCAGGAACAGAAGTGCTGACATTCAATGAAAGTTGGTTATTAAATTCGAATACAAATCCCCTTACATTTGGCAAAATACAACCAGGCTCCAATATGATTTTTGCGGCAGAAAGCCGCAATGACCATAGTAATAAAAATGGTTATGGTACAATTGCTAAGTTAAAATTCCAGGCAAAGAAAGCATTGTTATCCAATGCAATCATGAATTTTTCATTAACCGGATATGTGGGGAATGATGCGCTGGGCAATAACCTGATTTTTGCGACGGCTCCTTATCAGATAAATATTGTTCCTGTAATATCAGGTATTCATGCGAATGAAATCGCAAACACCTTAACGGCTTACCCTAATCCATACACATCTTCTACGACAATTTTCTATACATTATCGGAGAAGTCGGATGTGCAATTGGAAATATTTAATTCAATCGGTGAACGCATTCATGTTGTAAATGAAATACAACAGGGTGGTGAATACAAATATGCTTTTTCCGCAGAAGAAAAAGGGTTAAGTAAAGGTGTTTATTTTGTAAAATTAACAGTCAACAAAATAACAACCATACTTAAAATTGTGGAGCTTTAGTTTAAATAATAATTTTGTGGTTTAACCTTTAATATATTTTTTTAATTTTATAAAAGGTAGTTCGTACAGAACTACCTCTTTTATTTTAACGCACTATGAAATTTTTTTTTCCCTTTATTCTTGCACTTGCCGCTTTAGTCGGATGCGGAAGATTTAATAACAAAGAAGTTGCAACTGCCGGAGAGCGGCGAATCGTTTGTGTATCCAAGCAATACAACGAGATTATTTTTGCCTTAGGTGCGGAAAAAGATATTGTTGCAGTGGATATTTCCAGCGTTTATCCGGAACAGATTAAAAAACTTCCAACGGTTGGTTACCATCGTGCATTAAGTACAGAAGGTATACTGGCAGCCAAGCCAACACTGGTGCTGCATGATAATAACATAGGCCCGGAACAGGTTGTCAAGCAATTGGAGGATCTGAAGATCCCAATGAAAGTTTTTGATACGAAAGGAGTTGATATTGACAGCACCAAGTTATTGATGAAGGAAATGGGATCTTATTTTAATAAGAGCCGTGAGGCTGACTCACTCTGTGTTATATTGGATAAAGACATGAGCATTGCTTTGGAAAGCACCAAGAAATATACGGACAAACCAAGAGTATTGATCATTCATTTTGGCCAAGCCTCCAATGTATACCTGGTGATGTCAAAGAAAAGCACCGCAGGAAAAATGGTGGAGTGGGCCGGCGGTGAAATGGCTATTGAAGATACTAAAGGGATGAAACAATTATCGGCTGAGGTTGTTTCCAAATCTGACCCGGATGTGATCCTGTTAACAGATTTTGGTTACGACAAATTGGGTTCTTCCGAAAAAATAAAAGAGTTGCCTGGAGTAAGTGCAACCAAAGCAGCAAAGAACAATCGAATTTTTCGTATTAACGAACGCGACCTGGTGTACCTGGGGCCACGTAGTGGAAAAAATATCCTGATCCTGCAACAATTAATTCATCAAGCGGTGAACAAATGAAGCGATCCGGAGTTTTATTCTTTTTTTTATTAATACTGCTATTTATTGTCTCTATACTCGCTATAGGAAGCGGTGCAGTTGGTATCAGCCTGGAGGAGATGTACAGTTCGTTTTGTAAATTGTTTACACACCAGGAAATGATCTTGAACGAACGTATCTTCATGGAGATTCGCTTACCACGCGTTATCTTATGTTTGTTTGTAGGAGCAACCCTGGCTTCTGGTGGTGTATTGATGCAGGCTCTTTTCCGAAACCCCATTGTAGAACCCGGACTTGTAGGGACATCCAGCGGATCTGCATTTGGTGCCGCTTTTTATTTTGTATTAGGTGCTACACTCAAATTTAATACAGGTGAATGGATTCTGCCTATTGCAGCCTGCTTGGGAGGAATGTTGTCAACGGGTCTCGTATTCATTTTATCACGCTCGCAACAAACAAATAAAAGTTCCATTGTTTTATTGCTGCTTACCGGTATTGCTGTCAACGCTTTATTTTTAAGTGCAGTCGGATTCTTATCCTATATTGCCAGGGATCCTCAGGCGCGCTCCATTACTTTCTGGAACCTGGGAACGCTTTCGGGAGCTAATTGGCATTCTGTAATTATTGTAGGTGTTTCAAGTGTATTATGTATTCTGATTGGGATGCGTTATACCAAACATTTAAATGCATTAATGATTGGTGAAGAAGAAGCAAAGTATCTTGGTATCAACATTCGCAAATTAAAACGCATCATCATGGTCATCAATGTGGTAATGATTGCTGTGGCAACTGCTTTTGTAGGAGTGGTCAGTTTTGTTGGATTAATTGTTCCGCACCTGTTGCGAATGATCAAAGGTTCGGATAACCGGTTTTTGTTGATCAACAGTACGTTGCTGGGTGCAATCTTGTTGTGTTTGTCGGATCTGGTTTCAAGGCTTTTGCTTGCTCCCGCCGAGTTACCTATAGGTATTGTAACATCAGCTGTAGGTGTACCTATATTTATTATTCTTTTGCGAAGAAAAAATTATTTGTTTTAACGATGCTGGCGGTTTCAAACATAACATATGAGGTGGATGGAAAGGCTTTAATAAAAGATGTAAGCGTATCCTTTCACCCAGGGAAATTAAACTTGGTTATTGGTCCGAATGGAGCTGGAAAATCAACTTTTGTAAGGTTGATTTGCAACCAGCTCAAACCAAAAATCGGAAGTGTTCGATATGGAAGTACGCCGGTAGACTCCATTTCCATTAGTGATTTGGCAAAGATCAGGGCGGTTCTTTCACAAAATATTGAACTGGCTTTTCCGCTGACGGTTGCTGAGGTAGTGATGATGGGACGCTACCCGCATTTTCATTCAAAGCCCACTGGTATTGACCAGAAGGCATGTGAAGAAGCCATGTGTTTTTTTGACATTCAGGATTTTGCTGATAGAAATTATTTGACATTGAGTGGAGGTGAAAAACAACGGGTGCAGTTTGCCCGAGTGATGGCGCAAATCTGGTTTCCTGAAAAAGAACATTGCCGTTACCTTATTTTGGATGAGCCCTTAACTTTCCTGGATGTACGTTATCAGTTTGATTTTATGCACAAACTGCTTGATCTGCGAAAAAAAGACCTGGTTATTATTGCTGTGGTGCACGACTTAAATCTCGTATCCAAATTTGCGGATGAAGTGGTATTGTTAGCTGAAGGAAAATTATTGGCCAGCGGAAATAAAGATCAGGTTCTCAGCAAAGAAAATATAAAAAAAGCATATCACCTGGATCCAGTTATACATGTAGACAACGGAAAGCGCTATTTGTTTTTTGAGTAGCTTTCCGGTACAACACAAACTTACTAGTGCATAGAGTTGGCTGTAATTATTTGCAATGTTTCAAGTGAAGAAGTTTTCATTTTCGCCACCACATTCGAAAGCATTATTTTCAATTCACTATACGTTGATGGTTTTCTGTACAAGGAAAGTGCACCCATCATTACAGCATTGTCAATCTCCTCCTGGTGAGCAGAGGTAGAGTATACGATCACCGGTATTTTTTGGAATACGGGGTTGTTTTTTATCAACCGTAAACATTCCCATCCATTCATACGCGGCATGTTGATGTCCATGAAAATGAGCTCAGGTAATTGAAAAGGATCTAAATTTTTTAAAGCTTCCTCTCCGTTTTCTGCATGACGAAAAATAATCGTACTGTCTGTTTCATTCAATGCCTCCTGGAATAATTCAGCGTCATCTATGTCATCATCAATTAAAAGAAAAACATATTGTTTCATTTGAGGGAGTTTTTTAAATGAATTTATGTGATTGTTTTATCGGAAGAAGTACAGTAAACACAGCACCTTCATTTTCCT
>DASRRA010000005.1:0-9008 GCA_035696085.1 Bacteroidia bacterium
CAAAGAAGATATTGCGATTTCCGGTTTGAGTTTGCAATTGTTTCCATTGTATGGAGAGATACCGGGGGATAAGTTAGCAATTCATGGAATTTATACAGGGAATTCGAACAAGCCGGTTCAGCCTTCTGAAATTGCGGGAAAGCAATTTTCAGAGAAGGATACCATTAAGATTAAAGCAAGAACAATACTACCTGTTCATTTCATTCTCGCCGATTATGAATTAAAAGAGGACATGAAGGATGCAACTTCATTTTTGCTAAGAACACAAATGACGATACGTTATAAAAATGCTTACAACCTGATGGACACGTATGATACGATTGTTAGACATGATAGGTATTGATAGCTATATAATCTGAACCTAGTTGTTCAATACCAAACGTACCGCAAATCCATAATTTTTGGATCCATAGTTACGGAAGATCGTCGATTTTTTATAATCAAGGTAGCGATAATAAGCAGTGCCACCGGGTCCTTCACTCGATGTCCAAAAGAAAGCTGTGCCTGGGTCTCCAGTGTTTCCAGAGAACATTCTGCAAATGGAAACTTGAGCTGCAAAACCACTTTCATTTGTACCCCAAACTAAATTTTTATCATAATCCGGCCAGGTTTTATTATTGGCCATTTTTAATTTTTCAGCTTCTCTATCGCCGCGCCAACCATTTTCATTGGCTTGCTCACTATCCATTCCCAGTTCTTGTTCTAGTCTTTTCCAGTCATCATCACTAGGTACATGCCATCCTGGAGGAGCTATGCTAAAGGTATCGTTTACCACAGCATACCAGTTGTAATTATATGTAGAATTATTATCCTTTGCGCCATATTGTGCATTGGCCCAACCATTTTCATCTGCACCTTCAATTGCCGGAATTGTTTGCCCATTACTATATGTATTAGTTGTCAGGTTTTCGGCCATCCACCATTGAGCTCCAATTTTAACAGTCAAATAATTTTTTCCATTGATAAGAACGTCACCATATTGAATTTCCTTTTTTTCTTCCTTTGGTTTTTTTATACAACCGTTAGTGACTAGAGCCAAAATTCCAAATACTAAGCATATACCTAACTGAATGAATCGGTGGTTACTTTTTTTGTGAAGGGGCATTCGTTTGTTCATCTTATAAAAAACTGAAATGAAAAGTTAATTTAATAAAAAGCGAGCTGTGGAATAATAATCTCCAACCATTAATTTGATGTAATACAATCCTCTCGGTAAAGCAGAAACATCTAATTGTTGCAGGTTTTCAGTTGTAAAATGCAATTCGTTTTGATCGACCACACTTCCAAATGAATTATATACAATATACCTGGCAGGTAAATTAGTTGTTTCGGCTTCTAAATGAATCACCAACTGTGTTTGAGCCGGGTTAGGGTATAGCGTGAAGTCGATATCGTCGTTGGAAGCAATTTCCCTGTTTCTTTTTATCTGAGGACAAACCAGAGTAATGTCACGATCCTGACACTGACCAGGATAACAGCACAACATGTTTACATTTGCATTGGGATTATAATTGCAGGCATTTTTATCCATACAACCAAAAACGATTAAGTTTTTGCAGGAATCTTTTACCGTACAATCTAAATTCTTTTTGTATTCAATATAGTTAGGATCACCACATCCGCATTCTTGTACCGGAACAGGATAATTCAGGAAACGGCTGTAAATTTCATTCGGTAATAAAGTATCTTTGGTAGAAACGTATTTTATTGTTTTTCCATTTTCTTCTACTTCAATATTCAGGTTTAAGGATAAATTACCAGTAGTGGTAAGTTGGGCAACAAGGATGATATTTTCGTCTGTAAGCCCTTTCACTCCATTTGTTGTGTCATTTGTAGAGATGTCTGTTGTGTCTTTCAGATAAGCAGAATTGCTATAAAAAAACGATGGATTTTTACTGTTTTTGTCAAAGATGGTAGAGTCAAATTCAGAGAACCCTATTGAATTAATGGTTATTGGATAATATTTTCCGATTGGTAACAGTCCGTCAGCAGTCGTTAATGGAATTCCAGTAGCAGGATCATTGTTAACAAGAAGCGTATCTTGAGGGATACCTGCTAAAATAGAGCCGTCATTATCACTGGTTTTAAGTACTCCTACATGCTTATTTGTTGCCTGCCCAATAGTAATCCAGCTATCCAATGCCAAAGGGCTTTGGTTCAATCTTCTGTTATTAATATTGGCTCCGAAAACTTCACCTCTGTCTGTTTGATTGTAAAAACTACCGGTGGATTGAAATTTCAAAGCATGATGTGCATCTCCATATATTTTTTTCAATGCGCTTCCTTGCGCAAGATCTATATAAACACGGTAGGTTACAGCTCCAGGATTAAGTTTTCCGAAAGTCGTATCTGCTGCGTCAAGTGAGTCTGCCACATAATATTTTTCCACAATGATGTTTTCAACCTGTGCATTCACACCGGTTATAAATAGAATGGAAAAAATGAGAAATAAATATATTCTGTTCATGGTATTCAATCGTTAAAAATTCGTAGTCGATAACTATACTATTATATTTTGTAGGAGATGCTTAACTGATAAATGCTGCCATATCTGTATTTATCATAATAAACATCCTTGTAAAACCCTTTTTTTTCCTTGTATTTGGCTGCTCTTGTAATTGGACTGTTCAATAAATCTTTTATGTTTAAACTCAAGGTAAAATGCTTCGTCAACGTTTTTGATATTTTAAAATCAATCAGATGTCTGGGCATTTCATAAATGTCATACGTATATTGGTCTGGCGCCAAAACAGATAATTTTGGTCCTTGTATATTGTAAGATATAGCCGCAGTCAAACCAAGGGAATCGGAGTTGTAGGAAAGAATCGCGTTAAAAACATAGGGTGCCTGTCCAAACAGTGTTTTTCTAACCGTTTCATCTCCATACACCACTGTATTTCCTTCACCTGTAAGCTGGCTTCTTTTATAGGAGTTATATACAGCAGATGAAGAGCTAACGAATGTGGCATTAGCCATAAACTGTAAGTTCCTAGTTAATTTCTTTTTTCCTTCCAGCTCAATACCTTTTACATAGGATTTTTCAGGGGAATTAAACCAGGATAAACCAAGTGCTTCTACATAAATCATCTGAATGGTGTTGATCATTTCCTTGTAAAATACGCTGGCAGATATATTTTCACCTGATTTGAAATAAGATTCAAATCGTAAGTCATAGTTATCAACTTTAACCGTTTTCAACTCCGAATTTCCTTTTACAAAATTATTAAACTCATAGTCAAAGTAAGATACATCCAATAGCTCTCGAAGGCTGGGGCGTGCAACTGTTTTGCTATAATTTAATCGCACATTGATAGGCTTTTCATCATTATGATTTAATTTATAGATCAGGTTCAGACTTGGCAAATAATTTACTTCATTTCTATAGGCTCCGTTGGCTAATAGCTCCACCATATTTTCTGCAACGTATAAACGTCTTAAGTCATTGTTTTTATAGTGGAGAGAGTCGAATAAGGAAACATCTGTAAGTGCGATGAATTGTTCTGCCCGTACCCCGCCAGATACGCGCAGTTGTTTTGAAATATTATAGTCAAGCATGGCAAATGCGGCCGCTACGCTACTTTTCCCAAAAGTTTTGTTAACTGGTGTATTGTATCTTGCATAGTAATTAAACAATTGTGCATCGGGATAAGGTGTACCATTAGCGTTTCCGTTGAAATAGGAAATTTGGAAATTTTCCGGATCAAAATAAGAAGAAAGTTCATCTATGGTAAGCTTTGGATCAATTGCACCATTTCCAAAATTTGCAGAATAGCGATACCTGGTATTGAATCGTGTGTTATACTGATAGGCACCTCCAATTTTTATTTTCCCGATTGGTTTCCCGTCGGCATCACTTTTAAATGGCATTTCGAGTGCTAGTTTGCTGTCAAATACGTTTTCATTCAATGTTCTGAAGTTTCGTTCTATTGGTTGGCCTTCACCTCCAAAATTGATTTGTGTAATTTCTCCGGTAACGGGATCTTTTTTTCCTTGGAATGGCAGGCGTTTAAAATCAGGAAGATCATTTTTACCTTTTGTATAGGAAGCATTAAGGGCAATTTTAATTTTTGTACCAGGCAAATAATGCTCTGATTTCAGCTGGTAAATGAATTGTTTTCTCGATTCATAAAATTGATCTCTGCTGTAAGCAAAATAACCATCAGGCAATGACACGGTACTTGATTCTGAATTACGCGCGTTGTTGATACCGGTAATGTTGGGCATGAATAAAACGCCAATGCTATTATTTTTGTTGATTTTGTAATTGGCGTTCAATAGAATGTTCCAGCCATTTACTTCCCTGCTTACGTTTTGAGTGGTGGGTGCATTTAAATTGAGTGCGTCTCCCCCAGGGCTTGTAAAATAATTGATACCAATTGCATTCTTGTCAGATACAACTGAGCTGTTGTAACGTAAACCAACTAATAGACCCAGGGAAGAATTCTTAGAAATTTTTAAATTGTCACCAACAGAGAATGTCTGACTAAAATTTAAAGGCGCTTTTCGCTTTACGTTACCCCAGTTATTTTTAAAGGATGTGTTATCGTTTTCAAATCTTTGATTGTTGATCACATACGCTTTTTGTCTCAGCCCACTTGTTAAGAAATCAAGTTGCGCTTTTTTATATGCTTCGGCATCATTAAACAAAGCTTTCGGTAGAAAGCCTAATTGAACCAATGCCAGCTTGGTATATTGTTCACTATTTGCGGCGTAGTTATCCTTTGTAATGCCTATTGAATTGAAGTAATCTCCTAGTCCAAGTGCGGTAAATTCCAAATACCTGTTTTGTTCGCTTTTACCCAGGTATAAACCTGCTGTTAAAAGATCTACGGTGGGGTTTTTATCATGGTCGTGTTGTCTGTAACCATTGTCATAGCCTAACCAGTCGGTAGCGCTTTTCTCGGAGGAGATATAATCTTTGAAAGTACTTTGAGGATTGTAACCAACAGCAGTCTCCACATTTACCTGTAAATTATCCGGGTAATCTTTTGTTTCCACAGAGAGGTAAGCAGCGGCCCAATCACCGGGTAAATCCGGGCTGGCTGTTTTTACCAACACCACGTTGTCTACGAGTCCTGCTGGAAACATATCCAATTTAATATTATTGGTAAGCGGATCGAGTGTAGGGATGCGGGCTCCATTCAAATTGGTTTTGATGAACCGGTCGCCGGCACCTCTCACCGTTATTAGTCCTCCGCTGTTGGTAGAAACTCCTGAAACCCTTGCAACGGCAGCTGATATATTCGCATCACCGGTTTTTTGCATGGTTTGAGCTGAAATATAATCCAAGCTTACAGAAGAGTTCATCTTCATATTTTCCATGTAATACTCTTTCGCTCTGCTGGATTTACCAACTACTTCAATCGTTCCTAAGTCTTTGGTATCATTTTCCAATTTGAAATCTCTTACTTGTGTTTCATTGTTTTTTGCCGTTACCTGAAATTCTATGGTTTTGTAACTGATGAAAGAGATAACAATTGTTTTTTTTGATTCATCGGGTATTTTAAGTGAATAATTACCATCTAAATCTGTTGTCACACCAATGGTTGTTCCTTTTATCAGGATAGTTGCTCCAACAACTGTTTCACCATGTTCATCAATAATTTTTCCCTTTAGTGTTCCCTGGGCGAAACAAAAGATCGAAAAACAAAATAGAAAGCAAAGAGATAGAAAAAATTTTTTCATTTGAAAGATGAATAAAAGAAAATCTGTCCCGATTGTGTTGAATTGACAATACTAGTTAGTAAGGTAAATCGACATAATTGACAACAGATTTTAATACATGGATTTTAATATATTTTATTATTGTTTGATGATTACTCTAGATTGCAATTGCCCGTCAATAATTAACTGAAACATATAGTTTCCCTGAGCGAAACCTGACATATCCATTTTCTCAATTGTTTTTCCGGAACCGGTTGCTAATTTTCCTGATTGTATCAATTGACCTTGTGCGTTATATAAAGCATAGCTTCCTGATTTGCCGGCATTATATTCATATGTGAATACATCTCTTACAGGATTTGGATATACAAGAATGCTTGTTTTATCTGCAGAAAGTATGGAGATACCATTTGGATCTTTTTCAACATTCACTTTATTTACTACAGAAGTTGTTTTTAAACCTTTATCATCGGTTGCTACAGCCATAAGCTCGTTTGTTCCAATATGAGCTGGCTTCCAGATTAACTCAAATGGAGCCAATCCATCTTCACCGATTTTTTTACCATCAACAAAGTATTCAACTAAAGAGATTTTTGAATTGTCTGTTGCATCTACAACAACGGTAGTATCTTTATAAAGAAAAGCTGTTCCTCCATCTGCTGGTGTTTTCACTGTAACTGTAGGAGCAGTGTTGGCGCTGAATAATAAAACATGGCCGGCATAATCACCCATAAGTCCTTTATCATCGATTGCTTTCACGCTGAAAACAGCATTTGTATCTGTTAAGATGGTTTCTGTATAATCAATTGAAAAAGGAGTTGTAGTATCTTTTCCTATGCTAATATCATTTCCTAAACTATTTTTTTTAAAAAACTCCACCGATTTAACCGCTCCATCACTGTCAAATGCTTCTGCTGTGATGGTAACTGCTACATTTGGTAAATGTTGGGAATAATTGGAAGGCGAAGAAATTGCTACATACGGTGCTGTGCTTCCGCCATTGATATAAATAAGTACCGGATCAGATGTACTTTCATTTCCTTTATCATCGACAGCAATGGCAGTTAGTTGATGATAACCTGGAGCAAAAAGAGCAGCTGAGATAGTGATCTCATTAAATGGAGCAACGGAATCTGCTCCTAGAGGATATCCATCAATATCGGGAATGTATACGTTTTTAACTTGACCGTCTGCATCGGCAGCCTCATACTTTATGATGATATTTTCACTTTGATCATACTTTTTATTATCAATAGGATCCGTGATTTTTATAGTTGGCGGAAGGTTAGTAGCATCACCGGCAAAAGGATATTTTAAAAAGGGAAGGTAAAGCTGTAGCTGGGATTGATCTGTACTAAAAAGATCTTTTCTGGCTGAATAGCGAATACTATTTCCGGTTGGAGTCATGATAGCCACATTCAACTCAAATTCAAATTTTCCATTTGTTGTAAATTGTCCGATCAATACCCGATTTGTAGCAGTTGGACCAGAAACTCCTAAAAGTGCTCCGATAGAAGCAGCTGTTGAATTGAAAATACTACCTTTTTGACTTACATCTTTAAAAATACTAAGGTCCATTCCAGGGGCAAGATCAAGCGCTTGTATGTTATCACCGGCTTTTAGAGCAATCATTCCATCCTGTTGTGTCAATGGAATTCCTATGATAGGATCTGTATTTTTAAAAAGTCCATCGGTATTTGCAACTGCAATATTTTCAGCACCGTCATCTTCGGTTTTTGTCACAGCCCAGTAACCTGCGCTAGAAGATCCAGTAGAAAACCAGGAATCCAATAGCAAAGTGTTATTTTGTGTAGCTTGTGTTTTCGAATACAATGGAGAAATATCACCATAGCCTTCGTGATTAAAAAAAGAGGTGGAGGTTTTTATAATAAGTGGATGATCTTCTGAAATAGTTGCCGGTTCTCCCCATAAAAATAAAAATTTGCATCCCGGAAGCATATCTACAAAAACACGGTAGGTTGCAGAACCCACCGGTAATTTACCTTCACTTTTAATGGAATCTGCTGCTGTTGAAACATAGTATTTTTCTACGATTATATTTTCCAACCATTGTGGTTCGGGTGCAGAAATTTGAGCTTCAACTTTACTGAATAAAGTTAACCCAAGCCCAAAAAGTAATATTTTTTTCATGTTTAATTAGTTTGATAAGATATTTATTCTAAATCTATAAAATGAGCTTACTTGCATGACTGAAATTGGCCCATCAACATTGAATTACAGACAAATAATACCCGTTTTTAATGTCAAACAAAATTAGATGAAATGGGGAGTGAGAGCGTAATTAGAATGTTATACTTGTATTAACTTAATATTAAGACGAAAAAAAAGCTACCGGGTTAACGGTAGCTTTTTATAGAATTAGTTGCTAGTAATTTCTTACTTACTGTTCAATAACCAATTTTTTTGCAATAACCTCGGTTTGTGTTTTAATCAGTACAATGTAAGTACCAGTTGATAAATCGGAAACATTCAAATTCATTGACGCTGCATTGTTAGAAACTGCTACTTGCTTGTTGAAGTGTTCTCTTCCTAAAATGTCAACTATGGTAATTGTTGCATTGTTGGAAAAAAGGTTGCTCATTTCAATTTTAACCTCTGAACCAACAGTTGTTGGGTTAGGGTACATATTTACTACAGAAGAAGATGCGTCCAATGTAGCGATGCCTGTGATTGTACAATCTTTCACATCTACAGTTACTTTGGATGTAGCTGTATCTTTGCTCATTCCACCTTTGTCATCTGTTGCAACAACCTTAAGGTCTAAATTTCCTACAGTTAGTGGTTTGTAAGTAATACTGTATGGAGCGGTTGTGTCCGCACCAATTGAAACGTTATTGGCAAAAAACTCTACCTTTTTTACCATACCGTCAGCATCTGTTGCGGTAGCTGTAACTGTTAGCATAGAATCTTTACAAACTTTAGCTGTGCTTAATGGAGCTGTTAACATGGCCATTGGTAATTTGTTTGAATCAACAATAACTTTCGGGCATCCTGTTAGCTCTGGAACTATAACCTCAGTGGCATCATAAACTACATCATTGCTATAAATTAAAAGTTGGGGATTTCCATCTTTGTCTCTAGCACCAACATTCAGGTTAAAGCAAAAATCACCATCTGTGGTAAATTGACCAATTAAAAGAATGTTTTGACCTGCTGGATCGTACCCTTTTTGTGGTACATCTGGACCTACAGAAACGGCAGATGATTCGTAAGAGTCACCTGCAGTGTTTTTAAAATATGGAGCTAAATCAACTCCGGGAGAAACTGCCGGTGCATTAAATGCGGCACCTGTGTTTAATATGTAACCATCAGGTGAGATCGTT
>DASRRA010000006.1:0-8032 GCA_035696085.1 Bacteroidia bacterium
CGAAAAACAAACTGAACAAAAATTGATTTACCCGATAACAAAAAAAGTAGATACGGTAGATACCTATTTTAAAACGCAAATCGCAGATCCGTATCGTTGGCTGGAAGATGATAAGTCGGCCGAAACCAGTGAATGGGTAAAAGCAGAGAATGCAGTTACATTTGATTACTTATCCAAAATTCCTTTCCGTGATAAGATCAAGGAACGATTGACAAAGATCTGGAACTTTGAGAAACGCGGTGTACCTTTCAAAAAAGGAAAAAACTATTTCTATTATAAAAATGATGGTATACAAAATCAAAGTGTATTGTATGCAATGGAAGGGCTTAACGGCACACCGCGCGTATTGCTTGATCCCAACAAACTGGCTGAAGATGGAACAGCTTCTTTAGGTGATTTATCCATCAGTAAAAATGGTAAATACCTGGCTTATACTGTTAATCGTGCCGGTAGCGACTGGAGTACCATTTTTGCAATGGAAATTGAAAGCGGCAAAAAATTATCAGAAGAAATAAACTGGGTCAAGTTTTCCAATATTGCCTGGAAAGATGATGGTTTTTATTACAGTGCTTACGATGCACCAAAAGCGGGTGCAAGTGCACTTTCCAATAAAAATGAATTTCATAAGGTGTTTTATCACAAACTTGGAGATGCACAAAAAAATGATCAATTGATCTTTGAGGAAAAAACACAACCCCAGCACAATTATACGGCAGTAACAACAGAAGACGAAAATTTATTACTTATTTATATCAGCGAATCAACCAGTGGTACCGCCTTATCTGTAAAAGACCTGAGAAAAAAAGATGCACCTTTTGTTCCCCTTGTTGAAAATTTTGAAAACAATTACACGGTAATTGATAATCCCGGTTCCAATTTAATTGTGTTGACAGATAAAGGCGCTCCGAAATATCAATTGGTAGAAATGAGTTTTACACAAAAGACGCCTTACGAATCGTGGAAAAAAGTAATTCCTGAGTCCGATGATTTACTGGAAAATGT
The DNA here is from genome assembly GCA_035696085.1 of Bacteroidia bacterium. Classification (GTDB taxonomy): domain Bacteria; phylum Bacteroidota; class Bacteroidia; order 2-12-FULL-35-15; family 2-12-FULL-35-15; genus 2-12-FULL-35-15. Next base: position 1,003 of record DASRRA010000006.1, read on the forward strand.
TTCAATCAGCAAAGATAAATTTGTAGTGGATTATTTGAAAGATGTGACCACTCGCTTATTCCTTTATGATAAAAACGGTAAGCAAGAAAAAGAAATTAAATTGCCAGGCCTGGGTAAAGTGAACAGTTTGGTAAGCGACAAAGAAGATACGAACATATTCTTTTCTTACAGCACCTTCATTGCTCCTTCTATTGTTTATAAATACGAGCCGGCAGCTGATAAGCTGGAAGACTGGTTTAAACCAACTGTTGATTTCAAATCGGATGAATATGAAACCAAACAAGTATTTTACCCAAGTAAGGATGGAACTAAAATCCCAATGTTTATTACTTGTAAAAAAGGGTTGAAACTGGATGGTAACAATCCGTGCTACTTATTTGGCTATGGTGGATTTAATGCGATCTATACACCTGCGTTCCGTATCGACTGTGCTGTTTTCCTGGAAAATGGAGGTATCTATGCTATTCCCGGACTTAGAGGTGGCGGAGATTATGGTGAAGAGTGGCACAAAGCCGGTATTAAATTGAAAAAGCAAAATGTATTTGATGATTTTATTGCAGCTGGGGAATACCTGATAAAAGAAAAATACACCTCCTCTGCGAAACTGGCAATTAACGGGCGCTCCAACGGAGGTTTATTGATTGGCGCAGTGATGACACAACGCCCGGATCTGGCGAAAGTGGCCATTCCAACCGTAGGTGTGATGGACATGCTGCGTTATCATAAATTTACAATTGGATGGGCTTGGGCCAGTGATTATGGAACAAGTGCCAACGAAGAAGAGTTTAATTACATTGTTAACTATTCTCCTCTGCATAACATTAAAGAAGTGGAATATCCCGCAACGCTTGTTATGACCGGTGATCATGATGACCGGGTTGTTCCGGCGCATTCTTTTAAATTCATTGCCACGCTTCAGGAAAAACAAAAAGGAAAAGAACCGGTGCTTATACGAATTGATACCAATGCCGGACATGGCGGTGGAAAACCAACTTCTAAACAAATTGATGAATTTTCAGATATGTGGAGCTTTATATTTTATAATCTTAACATGAAAATGCTAATTGGGGTTGAAAGGAAAGTGTCACTTGGGTGAGTATTTTTTTTCTCGAAAAAATTGTTATTTTTGTGCACCTTAAAAAACGATATTTGTGCATTAAAGCAGCGCTGTGAACAGTGTTGGCTTGTGTAAAGACTTTACAATCGAAAGTTGCACATTTATTGAAAAAGGGCCTATATAACTAAAAACGAAAAAAATGAATACGATGAAAAGATCATTACTGATTTTATTTACGATTGTAGCAAGTATCTGCTCAAATGTTGCAAATGCACAATGTTACGATGAGAATACCCATTTACTTAATCTGGGGGTTGGTTTTGGAAATTCCTATTACAAGTACAACAGAAGTACTGGTTATGATTACGGAAGAACACCTGTTTTTATTCTTTCTTATGAACAACCTCTTCGTAATAAAGTGGGACCGGGCTATATTGGCGTTGGCGCTATTGTTTCATTTCAACACGCATATCAACGTTACAATTACCCAAATTATGTGTATAATGGTGTGATCGTGAATGATGCCTATTATCAACACAATTGGAACTATTATGTCGTAGCAGCCAGAGGAGCCTACCATTTGGATTTTGTAAATGCCGATAAAGCGGAGTTGTATGCTGGTACTATCATCGGTGTTCGTATCAATTCCTACAATTATACCTATCATAACATCGACAACAATAAGGATCGTTATGAATTAAATGAAGGAGCTGTTTATCCTGCATTGTCAGTATACGCGGGAGCTCGTTGGTATTTTGTTCCGAATGTCGCATTATACGGGGAAATTGGAACCGGTCTTTCCTTCTTATCCGGAGGTTTAACCTTTAAATTCTAAGACGCTAAGACTTATAAAAACGAGAAAACCGGCTATTTGCCGGTTTTTTTGTTAGGAGTCATATGTTCGTTTTATTGCACTTACCTTCATTCATAGCCCTGATTGCAGCGGAAAGCTTTGCCGGAGCGCAGCGGAGGCAAACTTGTAGCGGAAAGCAGGAATAGCGGTCGATGATTGAGATAAACTTCCGCTTCAAATACATGTTATCTGATTGATTATTTGCCTTTCGTAACCGGAAACATTTGACGGATCTGAGAAAAGCTATCCGTTGGATTGGGTTTAAACACGCCCTGGTTCGTATCTTTAATATCTTCAACTGAATAAAAAGCCGTCGGATTGTATTGGTGAATAATGCTTACAACCGATTGTACATTTTTACGTTTGATGATGGTAAAAAGCATTTTAACAGGCCCCATAGCTCCATGGGCATCCACGACGGTTATTCCATAATTTTCTTTTTTTAATGCCTGAATCAGTTCTTCGCAGTTCTGATTGGTAATGATACGAATCACTTGTAAACCAAGTGCCAATCGCTCTTCGATTCGCAAACCTACATAGGTTCCTGTGGCAAACCCACCGGCAAATGCAAGATAGCATGCTACATTATTCAGGTTTTTCATAACCTGTGCCACCACAATAATCCAGATCAGCACTTCGAAAAAGCCAAGGAAAGGTACCAGTCTTCTATATCCTTTAGAGATAAAAACGTGGCGCAACGTACCTAGGCTCACATCGCCGATGCGTGAAAGAAAAATGATAAGCGGAAGAATAACCCAGCTGTGATAATCAAAATGGGTAGATATATCGAGAAGAACTTTTGAAATTGGAATCATAATTTTAAACAAAAAATAAAAACTAACAGATGAATTAGTCTGTTACTTTTTAGTCAGAATAAATGAATTGGGATACATTGGATTTTAACGAAATAAAAACGATTAAGTTATCTTAAGCAGATATAAAATTACTTCCTCGTTTTATTTTGTCTTCAGAACCTTATACACAACCGGATAAATCTGTTGCTCCCAAGAGGCATACCCTTTTGCGGAAGGATGAAGTCCGTCAGGCGCAATCAAATCTGCATTTTTACCCATTTCTTTGGATACTTCAAAAAGTTCTGCAATAGGTAGCCCGCGATTTCGAGCCTCTGCTCTGATGATTTCATTAAAGGACTGAATGCCTTGTGAAATGTTTCTACCATTTGAATATTGTGCACCGGTGGGTGTAACGCCACAATCCGGAATGGTGATGAGAACGATATTTTGTTTATCAGGTAGTACTTTTTGTATGTGGTCAAGTATTACAATCAAATTATACTTAAATGTTGAAATCTCTACTCCTCTTACCCAATCATTCACACCAATTAGCAAGCTTACGAAAGTGGCTTTTGATTGATCCAGAACAGGTAATTCTTTTTCTATAACATCTGCTGTGGTCCAGCCATTATGCGCTGGATTGGCAATCAACTGAATAGGTATTCCACTTTCCTTCAAATGTTTGCATAAAACAGTGGGCCAAGTCTGTGTTTCGGTCGCACCGGTACCAATCGTATAGGAATCGCCGAGCGCAACATATCGAACAGGAGTTTGTGGCATTATCGAATTAAAATTCAGCATTAAAATAACACTTAAAATGTGCATATGAGGTAGGTTTGATAGAACGCTTAACGAAGATACGATAATTACCTATCACAGGGTTTTCATAAGGATGTTAATAACTAAATAACATTCTTACAATTCTTAAGGCCAGTTCCACACGACTTATGGAGCATTTCACTGCATCCTAACCTATTACTTGTGATCGGGCTTAAGCTCTGCTGCATAGCAATCACCGCTTATCTGTAACTACTTGTATTTGCTCATTTTGGTGGATAAATTAAATTGCTTATTTTCGCCGCACCATTTAATTATTGATCAACCAATAACAATCAAAAATTAATACGATGAAACTATCCGTTCCTAAAGAGACAAAATTCAAAGAAAACCGCGTTGCATTAACACCTGAAGTCACAAAAGATCTTGTAAAAAAGGGGTTTGAAGTAATTGTTGAATCGGGGGCGGGACTGAATTCTTTTTTCTCAGATGAAGCCTATTCTGCTGCGGGAGCTCAAGTTATTAGTGATAAATCAAAAATATATAGTGATGCGGATGTGGTGTTAAAAGTAAATGCACCGGCAGCTGATGAGATTGCTAAAATGAAAAAAGACGCAATTCTGATTTCATTTATGTGGGCTGCTACCAACCCTGAATTGGTGGATGCTTGTTCAAAAGCAGGAATCTCTTCTTTTTCAATGGATGCAGTTCCCCGTATTTCCAGAGCACAAAAAATGGATGCCTTGTCGTCCCAGGCCAACCTGGCCGGTTATAAAGCGGTTCTTCTGGCTGCAGATACTTTAGGTAAAATTTTCCCAATGATGACAACCGCCGCAGGTACTATCCGTCCTGGCAAGGTGGTTATTTTTGGTGCAGGCGTAGCTGGCTTGCAGGCCATTGCAACTGCTAAACGCTTAGGTGCTGTGGTAGAGGTAAGTGATATTCGCCCGGAAACAAAAGAACAAGTGGAGTCCTTGGGAGGCAAATTCATAGTTGTTAAAGGTGATGACTCCATTAAAATGGAAGGCGGGTATGTAAAAGGACTTTCCGAAGAGTTTTTAAAAGCACAGCAAGAGTTGGTATCCAAACATGTGAAAGAAGCGGATGTGGTGATTACAACAGCATTGATTCCAGGGCGTAAAGCGCCTGTTTTGGTTACTGAAGATATGGTAAAAAGCATGCGTTTTGGTTCTGTAATCGTTGATATGGCTGTTGAGCAAGGCGGGAACGTTGTTGGAAGCGAATTAAATAAAACCATTCAAAAAAATGGTGTAACGATTATAGGAGAAGGTAATATTCCTTCTTTACTACCAATGAATGCCAGCGATTTATACGCAAAAAATATTCAGACTTTGTTGCTTCATTTAGCAGATAAAGAAGCATTTAAATGGGAGCGGGAAGAAGAAATTACAAAGGGCTCATTGATTACCTTTAAAGGGGAAGTCGTACATCCAAGTTTAAAGAAATAGGTATTAATCATTTAAATTCATTTACTAATGGAAATTATCAATCAGATTTTTGCTTTTTTTGGTGACAACCGCGAAATATTCTATTTCGTCATACTCTCCATTTTTGTGGGTATTGAAGTTATCGGAGGTGTACCAAGCGTATTGCATACCCCTTTAATGAGTGGTGCAAATGCCATACACGGAGTTGTTATCGTAGGTGCTATTCACGTGATGCTAAATGTTGACACGAACAATTACCTGGCATTGATACTGGGTTTCTTAGCTGTCGTGCTGGGAACACTAAATGTGGTTGGAGGTTTTGTGGTAACAGACCGCATGCTGGAAATGTTCAAAAAGAAAAAGTAAGCCAACTTTCATCCTTCACTAAAGTTACGGATGACGAAGCCTGATTCAAAAATTTTATTCTTATTCAAATTAAAGTAATCGATATATGAAACATAATTTACTGGAAATCTGCTACCTGATAGGATCTGTTACGTTTATCATCGGTTTAAAAATGATGGGTAACGCGAAGACAGCACGTAAAGGAAATATCATTGGGTCAATAGGTATGACCATCGCTATCCTTGGTACTATTTTCTTACATGAAGGACCCGTTTCAGGGATGATTTTCGGTTTAATTTTCGGAGGTATTGCATTAGGTACTGTTATCGGCTGGTTGGCTGCGAAAAAGGTACAAATGACAAAAATGCCAGAGCTTGTTTCCATGTTTAATGGAATGGGTGGTGCTTGTGCTGCACTGATTTCCTTAATTGAGTTTAATCATATTGTAAATAATCCTGTTGTTTCAACCAGCATGATGGAAGACCCTAATAATCCAGGGGTGATGATTGCATCGGCAGCAGGACATGAAACTTCTATGGGAACAATGATCGCTATCATTGCAGGTTTAATTATCGGTTCCGTGTCTTTTTCAGGAAGTGTGATCGCTTATTTAAAATTAAATGGTACCATGAACAAGCCTGTTCGTTTACCAAAATATAATATTTTGAATACCATTGTTATGATCGGTGTACTTGCGTTTGGTGGATACATTGCGGCGACAGGCGGAAGTATGTTATTGGTTTACGGTTTATTCGGTGCCGCTATCGTTTACGGCATTTTATTTACATTACCTATCGGTGGTGCGGATATGCCTGTAGTTATTTCGTTGCTGAACTCCTTTACAGGGTTAGCAGCAGCTTTTGGCGGTTTCTTATATGATAATAAAGTTATGCTAACAGGAGGAATTCTTGTTGGTTCAGCAGGTACATTGTTAACACTGGTTATGTGTAAAGCGATGAATCGTCCGTTGAGCAGTGTTATTTTCGGAGCATTCGGTGCTGGAGCAGCTGCAAGCGATGGAGCAGCGGTAAAAGGTTCTATTAAAGATGTACAAGTATCGGATTTAGCTGTTTTAATGAACTATTCCAAACGTGTGGTAATTGTACCGGGATATGGTTTGGCAGTAGCACAAGCACAGCACGTTATCCATGAGTTGGAACTGTTACTGGAAGAGCGCGGTGTAGAGGTTAAATATGCAATCCATCCGGTGGCGGGACGTATGCCTGGACATATGAACGTATTGTTAGCAGAATCCAACGTAGATTATGGTAAAATGGTGGAAATGGAAGAGATTAACCCGGAATTTGAACAAACGGACGTGGTTTTGGTGGTAGGTGCAAATGACGTTGTAAATCCGGCTGCGAAAACAGATCCTTCTTCTCCTATTTATGGAATGCCTATCCTGGAGGTTGATAAAGCAAAAAACATTATCATTAATAAACGCTCAATGAATGCGGGGTATGCAGGTATTGACAACCTTTTATTTTATGATCCAAAGGCTTCCATGTTCTTTGGAGATGCAAAAAAGGCGCTTACAGACCTTGTTGCCGAGTTAAAAACGATGGATTAAGGTAAAGGTAGCCAACGTTTGCCACGCACCCAACGTACTCTTACAGGTACGTTGTTATTTTACTTTCGTTTTTTTGAACTGAATGAAATTCATTCGAATACTTATTCTCTTTCTGCTTTTTCGGCAATTCATCATTGCTCAAGAGTTTAAACACTCTAATTATAGCACCAGTAGCGGCCTTCCCAG
>DASRRA010000007.1:0-2595 GCA_035696085.1 Bacteroidia bacterium
AAAAACAACATTCTACCTGGCTGGCGCAGTGTATGAAAATGATGTGTTGCAATTTTTTGGGCATGAAGAAGGAAGAATAAGGTTTAAACCTGCGAATGGCGCAATACCTGCCAGTTTTCAATACGATTATTTTTTAAAAGACCATTTGGGTAATGTGAGAATGGTATTAACCGAAGAACAAAAACAGGATAAATACCCCGTGGCAAGTTTAGAAGACGCCAAAGTGGCAATAGAGGATGATTACTATACAATTGATAATACAAAAATTGTATCGGCAAATAGTTTAACGATTCCACCACCCACGTATACAAATGATAATGGTATTGGCAATAATCCTTCCGATGCTTCATTTGAGCAAGCTAATAGCCAGAAATTATATCGAGTGAATAAGAATACGAATAAAACCGGGCTAGGTATTACACTGAAAGTAATGGCAGGAGATAAGATAGACATTCATGGCAAAAGTTATTGGTTTGATAGCAATACGGGCGGCAGTGATGTAAATGTTGCACCGGCCGTAATAGAACTATTGACAGGATTTATGGGAGCGCCAGGAGGAGCAGTGGCAGGTGGGCATACAACCGCAACTGAGCTTAATGGAATAACAAGTGTTACTAACCCTGTTAACAGTTTTGCTGGAGATCCAGGCAGGGATAACCCAACTTATTCACAAAGACCGAAAGCCTTTATTAATTACCTGTTTTTTGATGAGCAATTTAAGTATGTAAGTGGGGGATTTAGTGCAGTAAATAATACACCTGGATTAAAAAATCATTTTAGTGAGTTGCAAAATTTAGCCGCACAAAAAAATGGATATGTTTATATTTATGTTAGCAATGAAAGCCCGGTAAATGTGTTCTTTGACAACTTGCAGGTGGTGCATACGAGAAGTCCAATTTTGGAGGAAACTCATTATTATCCGTTCGGGTTAACAATGGCGGGAATTAGTAGTAAGGCATTAAACTTCGGTTCTCCGGAGAATAAGAAAAAGAAATTTCAGGGACAAGAACTCAATGATGATTTGGCAGTTAATGTTTATGAGTTCAAATACCGGATGGATGATTACCAGATAGGAAGATTTTGGCAAATTGATCCGCTTGCTGAAGACTATGAATACAATAGTACTTATGCTTTTTCTGAAAATAAAGTAACCAGTCATATTGAGTTGGAAGGATTGGAGTCATTCTCGATGCATTTTATACATGATGCAACTCCTGAACAGAAAAAAGATATTACCCCTCAAACTATAGCTCAAACAAACAATCAGGGTTTAGATAAGGGGATGCCTGTTGTTGTATTGGCTTGGACAGGTTATACAGGTCTCATGGCACCTACAGTAGTAGCACCGCTTGTTGCATCTTATCTATTTGGTGTGCCTTCTCCTGGCGCACCCACATCAATGGTTTCTACTGTTACATCTGAAGCCAACACTGTAGTAAATGAAGTTAAGACAGCAACACAAGAAGTCAAAGTAGCAGTTCAGGAAGTTAAAGTTAATCCTTACTCAAATTTAAAAGACTCCAAAACAGTTGGTGTTGGTAAGGATTTTACAAGAGCTCAAAAACAAGCGATAATAAATACAAACAAAGCAAATAATGGAGGAGTAATTAAAAGTGATCAGAGCGGGAAAGTTGCAGATGCTGCTGTTCAATCTAAAAAAGGTGTTCCATCAAATATGAACCAAGCTGAGGTTGATCATATCGTTCCTAAAGCTAAAGGAGGAACTAATAGTAGTAGCAATGCGCAAGTATTGACTAAAGAAGAAAATCTTAAAAAAGGAAGTAATTAACATGATTGAAGAGTCATTAACAAAAGCAGTTTTCACTACCGTGTATGTTATAGAGAATAATTCTCCCATTGTCTATGTTTCTCATGATATGGATGGAGATTGGCAATTCTTTGGTTCTGAAGAAAACATAGAAATAGATAAATCCAGGATTGTATTATTAGAGGAAATAATTGAAAGGGATCCATCTGTAAAAGAACTTTTAGACATGTCAAAAGGTACAGCTGCTTATAGAAAATCTCGAGAATCAGAATGGATAAGAATCACTAAGAATTAATTGCAGTTAGAGGACAAATCTTGTCAAAGCCGAAGTGATGTGACTTTTGTTTTATAAGACAATTTTTTTCCTGCCTAGAGGCTCCCTGCTTGGCTTTGTGCGTAGCGGACTCTGGGCAGGAAAAAGTTTGGTTAAATTTATACGCTACTTTAGTTCTTTGAAACTCGCTGTGATAAAGGGTTTGGATTTGAACCCATTATTATTCGTTCGGGTTAACAATGGCGGGGATCAGTTCAAAAGCTTTGAACTTTGGCAGCCCATTCAACAAAGAAAAAACATTTCAAGGACAGAGATTCGATGATGAATTGGGCTTAAACTGGATACAATTCAAATGGAGAAACCATGATCCACAGATTGGGAGATTTATTGAAATAGATCCTCTTTCTCAAAAATACGTTTATAATTCAACGTATGCATTTTCTGAAAATAAAGTAACCAACGATATTGAGCTGGAAGGATTAGAGTCACTTTCTGCCTTTTTTGCTACTTTGCTACATAGTGCAGGACTTTCCGAAAATACAGATAGTAAAAC
>DASRRA010000008.1:0-3827 GCA_035696085.1 Bacteroidia bacterium
GTGGAGCTTCTGAAACAAAGAGGAATAAAAACTATCGGTATTATCATAAACGAAGAACCGCATGAACTTTCAGAAAGCATTATTTTGCAGTATAGCGGGTTAAAATTACTAGGCAGAATAGGCAAAGAACCCATCATAAAAAAAGAGGTCATCGAAAAATATGCGAAAGGTTTTGAAAACCTTGCGAAGTAGAACGTACCTGTAAGACGCGCGACAGAAGCCCAGTGAATAAAAACATTAAAAAAAACTGGCTGATTGCGAAACGTATTAAATCAAGCAGGTTTATCATTTAAGGAGTAATTGGAAATAACGCATCTTGTTTATAATGACGGAATTCACCTGTTCTTTGCCGTAATCCCTCCTCATCTATTGTATCGAATGGATGTATGTTTGTATCGTTAATCGTTCATTCATTCATTCATTCATTATAAAAAATAAAACAATGGAAAATTCAAAACTAGGTTTACAAAAAATACATCCCTGCTTGTGGTTCAACGACAATGCAGAAGAAGCTGTAAATTTTTACATTTCTCTTTTCAAAAATTCAAAAATAAAAGAAATCAGCCGCTATGGTAAAAATGCACCGCTGCCCGAAGGTACAGCGTTAACAATTTCTTTTGAACTGGAAGGTCAATTGTTTCAGGCGTTGAACGGTGGCCCTCATTTTAAATTTACGGAAGCTATTTCCCTGGTCGTAAATTGTGATACACAAAAGGAGATTGATGAATTCTGGAAAAAGCTTTCAGCCCAAGGCGAGGAACAGCAATGTGGTTGGTTGAAAGATAAATTTGGTTTATCATGGCAGGTTGTTCCCGCTAAATTAGGTGAACTGATGACTTCAAAAGATCCTCAAAAGTCCGGACGTGTAATGGGAGAAATTATGAAAATGAAAAAACTGGATCTGCATGTTTTGGAAGAAGCATACAATGGTTAAATGAATAAATTAAGCCAAATAATCCCTTGAAAATGTATATTTTTGAGGGATTATTTTTTTAGCATGACAATACAGGAACGCGATAAGAAAACCGTATGGCACCCTTTTACACAAATTAAAACTGCTCCACAACCGGTTGCAATTGTCAGAGGAGAAGGTGCTTATTTTTATGATGATAAAGGAAAGCGATACATAGATGCAATCGCATCCTGGTGGGTAAATATTCACGGACATTGTCATCCTTATTTAACTTCAAAAATTTCAGAACAATTGCAGCGACTGGAGCATGCAATATTTTCAGGGTTTACACATGAACCTGCCGTGCAATTAGCAGAGCGCTTATTAAAACGATTACCGTCCAATCAATCCAAAATATTTTATTCCGACAACGGCTCTACTGCAGTTGAAGTGGCCTTAAAAATGGCGTTTCAATACTGGAGTAATAAAGGCATGGAACGAACAAAAGTGATTGCCTTTGAAAATGCCTATCATGGGGATACCTTTGGAGGAATGAGTGTAGGAGCCCGCAATGCATTTAATTTACCTTTTTCCAAATTACTTTTTGATGTAACGCACATCCCTTTACCTGTAAAAGGGAAAGAGAAAGAGGCCATAAATGCATTGAAAAAAGCAATGGCACAAGACCGTGTTTCTGCTTTTATATTCGAGCCCCTGGTGCAAGGTGCCGGCGGAATGGTAATGTATACACCGGAAGTGCTGGATGAAATGATACAGATTTGCAAAACGGTAAATATAATTACCATAGCCGATGAGGTGATGACAGGGTTTGGTCGTACTGGAAAATTTTTTGCAAGTGATTATTTGAAAAATAAACCAGACATCATTTGTTTGAGTAAAGGGATTACGGGTGGTGTTATGCCATTGGGTGCGACCAGCTGCGCACAATTTATTTATGATGCTTTTTTGAGTGATGATAAAATGAAAACTTTTTTTCATGGGCACTCTTACACTGCAAACCCAACTGCTTGTTCGGCTGCATTGGCGAGCATGGATTTGTTTGATCAACCGGATGCCAATCTAAAAATTGAGCGCATTGCAGGCAAACATCAAACGTTTTTGCAGAAAATAAAATCACATGTTGCCTTGAAAGAAGTTCGTCAGCTAGGTACTATCCTCGCATTTGAAATAAATACGAAGGAACACACTCACTATTTGAATTCGCTGGCAGAACACATTTCTACTTTTTTTATGGAGCGTGGAATCATCTTAAGGCCTTTGGGGAACATCCTATACGTTTTACCACCGTATTGTATCTCCAATGCCGATTTGGATTACATTTACAATGCAATTGAAGAGTTTTTGAATACCGTTAATTAACGTCACCGCTAAATTTAATTCGCATGTTCAAATCAAAAAGGGAAATGATTTTCATCATTATGGCAGGCATCTTTATTACAAATGCCGTTGTTGCTGAATTGATAGGAGGAAAACTTATTCAAATAGGTCCTTTTATTATGAGCATTGGTATTATTCCCTGGCCGGTTGTATTTCTAACCACCGATTTGATTAACGAGTACTATGGTAAAGATGGGGTTCGACGTTTGTCGATTATGACGGCTTCGTTAATAGCGTACGCATTCGTTATTTTGTTTGTAGCCATAAAAGTACCGGCAGCAGTGGGTATATCCACGGTAAGTGATGCACAGTTTTCTGCGGTATTCGGACAAAGTTTATGGATCATTGTAGCCAGTATCATTGCCTTTTTAGTGTCACAGTCTGTAGATGTATTTATCTTTTGGCTATTACGTGATAAAACAGGAAGCAAAATGATATGGCTTAGAAGTACTGGTTCCACAGCTATTTCCCAATTGATTGATACATTTATTGTGTTGGGAATAGCATTTTGGTTGCCAGGAAAAATGACAACTGCTGTCTATTTGAACGCATCTTTAACCAATTATACGTTTAAACTGCTTATTGCAGTTGTTCTTACGCCAATAATTTATGTAGGTCATAACCTGGTCGAAAAATATATAGGTGATGATGAATCGCATAAAATGATTAAGCATTCAGCAGAAGATTCGTTGCATCATAAAGTAGAAGAATAGGCCTTCGCTGAAGCTTCGGCCTACGCAGTAGCCCCTCAAACCTGTGAGGTCATATACTTGACAAGTATTGTTTTTTTCGTATCTTTTCTATACCTTAACGATTAGCGCATGAAAAAAATCTACCTCCTTCTTAGCGGTTTTATCTTTTCCAATTTTTCAATGGCACAAACTTCTACTAACCCGGATTACTTTCCCATTGGCGTTTGGTTGCAACAAACACGGCATGCCAAAGAATATAAGAATGCTGGTGTGAACATGTATGTAGGCCTTTGGGACGGCCTGGATCAAACCCAGCTCACCGATTTGAAAAACGCCAGTATGAAAGTAATGTGTGATCAAAACACATTTGCTTTAGGGAAGTTGAGTGATACGACAATATATGGATGGACATTGGGTGATGAACCGGATAATGCACAATGGAACGATGCCACTAAAAAATATGATCCTTGTATTGAACCTTCCATCATCATTAATCAATACAATGGAATTAAAGCAAAAGATGCGAACCGGCCGGTATACCTCAACCTTGGGCAAGGTGTTTCCAATATCGACTGGGTAGGACGAGGCACCTGCACCGGAAAAACAAACATGTACCCCGTCTATAAAAATGGATATGTGAAAGGTTGTGATATCATCTCCTTTGATATTTACCCGGTGAACAATACGGATGTAAGCAAAGAAAAATTATGGTATATTCCCAAAGGGATAGATAGTCTGAATACTTGGGCAGAGAACAGGAAGCCCACCTGGTGCTGGATTGAAGTAACAAAAATTGATAACCAAACCTCCAATCGAAAACCAACTACTATTGAAGTAAAAGCAGA
>DASRRA010000009.1:0-8598 GCA_035696085.1 Bacteroidia bacterium
ATGTTAACCGTGCGTCTTTTGAACATCCTAGTTTAAAACTTTTATTGTTCGGAAAAGTATCTAAAAGCTTTTTAATGTCGTTGTAAATTTCGTTTGAGGTCATGATGTTATTGATTTAGTGATGCGTTGTAAATTTGATTCAGATGTAATGAAGTGTAAAATCAATACTAGGGTTTGTAAAAGCGGTAACCCAATGTTGCTTGTATCCAGTTATTTTTATAGTGGGATGTAGAAATAGCACCTGCGCTGCTGTTATTTTGCAAATCCCATCCTGCGCGTGCAGCAATTACGACATGTTTTAATGTAATATCAAAACCTGCCGTAAAACAAAACATATTTTTGCGAGTGTTTTCATTTTCAAAATCCTGTTCTTTACTGATGCTCGTACTTGCATTTTCAAATGTGTTTTTTTGACTGATCAGGTAGGCGTATTGAGGGCCTGCTAGTAGTGTTAAAAAAGGGGCAAGCTTTGCAGCCAGCATAAAGGGTACATCAATAAAGTTGCTGGTTCGGGTCAACACGTATGCGTTATCAGTAACCGTACTTGTTGCCTTAAATCCCTTCTGTGAAAATAACACTTCGGGTTGCAAACCTATATATTTGCCAATTGGTATGGCTAACATTAGTCCGGTAGCGAGACCCAATTTAGATTCTGTATGAAATGGTTGTCCGTTTTTATCGTATACATTTGAAAAGTTTGCTCCTACTTTTACGCCAACCATGAATCGTTCACGGTAATCCATTCTAAGTTTCTGTTCTTCCTGCGCGTTGCTGGTATGGCCATATAAAGCGATTAGCACCAGCATTAGTATAATTTTTTTCATGAGTTTGATTTTTAAATTAAGTTTTATGAAATGATAACAACTGCTCCTGGCATGCTTTATTAAAATCTGCATCGCATGAATGAAGCGATTCTGAACTAGTCACTTTTAGGTGGGATATCCGTAACACGGCGATCGTACAATCTCGATCTTTTCCTATTGCTGTGCAATAGATGATCCGTGATTGTAAAGTTGAAAATTGAAAGCATCCACTTGTTTTAACCTCCAGCTTGTTTAGTGGTTTTCAACCGAGCAGGAGGCGTTTTCAGATCATACCTTGTATGTACTTATGTATGAAAAATAAATCGCCAGGGGAAGTTTTAAAATCCGGAATGGCTTTTATAATTTATTAAACAGAGCTATATGTTCCTCAAAGTGGGAACAAATCCCAGATTAGTATCTCTTAAAGATGCATATCCCTTTCCTCCCAGCTCTATTTCTTCGATCTACCTCATTCTGTTCAAAGGAACCACCTGCAAAACGAACTGTATGTTGATACCACTTATGGTGAAACGTTTCCGTCTGGGATCACTCATTCGAAAAGTTCACCTGAACTGGACAATGAAAAGCCGGTCCATAGAATGATGGATGAAAAAATTGACAATCAAAATTCAATTTCAAAAGTGTCATAAAAAAACATACATTTGTAAAATTACAATTTTTCAAAATGAAGTTTGATGAGTATGAAATAAAGATGGGACAGCTTAAAAAGCTTGTTGAATTGCAGCATACAGGTACTCCGAAGGAGTTAGCTCAAATCTTTAACGTATCTGAGCGTACCATTCGAAGAATGATCCAAAATCTGCGACAAGGTGATTGTGATGTCGAATTTTGCCGAAGACGAAACTCCTACATTTTCAAAAAATAAAGAATTTTGACCGCGGTCAAAATTTGACCGTGAGACCTTTTATAATTGCATTGTGATTTATTTTTAAGTAAATCTAAAATCGCAATTAATCAATCTATTCATTAAAATCTTTTGGCCAAAGCGACAATAGCTGGAAAGCTGATGCCAGCATTGTTGTAAGTTAAGTAAGCGTAACTATAAATATAAATGAAATGAAAAAATTAGAAAGTTTAAATAATGAGCTTTTCACGAGCTTTGAAAGAAATCAATTAAAAGAATTAAATAAAGTGCATGGCGGCAATGTCCCATCCTGCACTGCCGATCATTGTCAGGACACTCGCTCAGGGTCAGTATCAAATCCTGACGAAATTATAGCAATATCCGATCAAGATTGTAAATAACACCAAAGAGATGCAGGAGAAGATCAACGCTCCTGCATTTTCGCTAATGAATTTAAATCAGCAATATCAGTGATTTTAATAATATCAGACGAAAGAGATGCTTCTACAAATGGTGTAATTGCCTGGATAGAATATTTTGGGTATAAATGGATACGAATTAATGCTAATACTGAGATCCAATTTAGTGATTTGAATTTTAGCTCAAATGAAAATGTTAAATTTCGTTTGAAAAAGAAAAATTCAAATTGGATTGAGTTAGATGATATTAAGTCTGTTTGGTATAGAAGAGGTGGAATATATCCTTCAAATCTCAAAGTCAATATCAATACATTTAATGATGGAATGGCAAAAACTATTTCCGCTCAGCTTAAAAGAGAAGGAAGTTCTCTTATGGAATTTATTTATACGTTATTATCTGAAAAACCTTCAATTGGCTCGTTTTATTCTGCTGAGGTAAACAAGTTGACAGCGTTACATAACGCAAAAGTGATAGGCTTTCAAATTCCTTCCACTTTAATTACTACGAGTAAAAAGTCTTTGAGGGAATTTGAAATTGAAAATGGAAAGTTAATATCAAAAAGTATTGGCGAAGCTTTATACTTAGAGCTAGATTCAGATTTCTATTGCAATTATACTGAAATCATTGAAGAAGAGTTTGTTAATAATCTTCAGTCGCATTTTTTTCCCTCTCTTGTCCAGCAAAAACTTGATAAGGCATATGAGCTACGCATTTTTTATTTATACGGTAAATGCCACACAATGGCAATATTTTCTCAAGGAGATTCTCAAACAGAAGTGGATTTTAGAAAATATAATGATTATAAACCAAATAGAACTATACCGTACTCTTTACCGTTAGAAATCCAGCTAAAAATAAATGCATTTATGAAGGCCATGGGTTTGAATACGGGCTCAATTGATATTGTTGTGACAAAAACTAAAGAGTATGTATTTTTAGAGGTTAACCCGGTGGGTCAATTTGGAATGGTGTCAGGCCCGTGTAACTTTAATCTGGAAAGAGAAATCGCAAATTGTTTAATTGACCTTGGTTTGAATCTCGGTTCATAAAAAAATAGACGGAGTGGAACAATCAAATAAGTTTTTAGAAAAGATATCTTCTTTCCAAGAAGAACTTCCGTTAACTTTCAGATTAACAAAATCAATGAATAGCTCAAGAAATCAATCTGGTCAGGCCTATGTGACTGCAATAATTGATATAGGATTCTATGAGTCAAAATCCATTGAGCCAAGCGGCTTTTACCGACCTATTTCGAAGATTGTAAATTTTAGCACAAAATGACGGAAGATAGAATATTTATATTGTTTACGAATTCCAAGGCTGTTGCAGGAAGCAGACGAGCTATTATTTGTGATCTTCAAAGAGGTAATTTTGACTTCATACCTAACGATTTATTTAAAATTTTGTCACTGCACAAGAACAAAAATCTCAAACAGATCAGAAACATTTATGTTGGATCGGAATCAATAATTGATGACTATTTTAGCTTCCTTGTCTCAAATGATTATGGTTTTTGGGGAGATTTAGGAGATCAAATTTTGTTTCCGGATTTGGATATGACTTGGTGCACTCCTTCCCGAATAACACACTCAATAATTGATATCGATGAAAAATCAAATCACAATTTTGAGGATATATTTACGGAGCTGGAAACTATAGGATGTAAAGACTTACAAATTAGAGCATATTGTGAAATAAGTATTTCTAATTTGGATAGAATCCTTTCTATGTTGTTAAACAGCAGGATAAAATCAATAGAATTGATTACTAAATATTCCGAATTAATATACTTAGAGGAATTGCAGCGGTTGACAATGAAACACCTTCGTATGAGAAATCTAATTATTCATTCCTCACCAGATGATAAATTAGCTGTAATAAACAAAAATGGACGGGGAAATATTATTTATGTTTCAGATAGGATTAATGCAGCTTCTCATTGCGGGATTATAGCACCATCTACTTTCGTAGTAAATTTGCCGACTTTTATAGAGTCCCAAAAAAACAATTCCTGCCTTAACGGAAAAATAAGCATCGATGTAGAAGGAAATATCAAAAATTGTCCGTCCATGACAAAAAGTTTCGGTTTTGCAGGAAAAGATTCTTTAAAAGATGTATCTTTAAAGGAAGAGTTCCAAAATGCCTGGTATATAAACAAGGAGCAAATTGAAATTTGTAGAGATTGCGAATTTCGGTACATATGTACTGATTGTAGAGCATATTTGAAGGATTCATCAAATCCAAACTCCAAACCCTTAAAGTGTGCTTATGACCCCTACACGGCAAAATGGTTAAATGAAAAAGTATGAAAAAATTTATTTCAATATTTTTACTTATTTCAGCGAGTACAATAGTTAAAGCGCAAGATAATGCGTTTGATGATTCTCTTAGGATTGCAGGTAACTATCAATTGGAACTCAAACATCGTTTACAAACTTTGAAAAGTAATCTTACCAGTTGGAGTGTTCATTATAACATAGCTTGCTGCTATGCATTACTGAAAAAAAATGATTCAGCATTTTATTATTTAAATAAATCAATTGAGTTTGGACAAAATGATGGTTGGGCTTTGGCGGACTTTGATTTAAAGGCATTGCATACTGATGATCGTTGGAAGACTCTCCAAAAAAGGTTAGAGGAAATCTATAAACAAAAACACCCACAAATCGATACCGAGTTAGGATGGGAAATAAGCAAGATGTATTTCGAGGACCAAGCTCCAAAGTCCGCATCTGATAATATCGCACTAAAGTATGGAATGAAGTCACTACAAATGGAATTAATTGACAGTGTTATTGCAACTACAGATTCTTTAAATATGTTGCGATTGGATAAAATAATTGAAATACATGGCTGGCCAGGGAAAAAATTAATTGGTATGGACGGATCGAATATGGCATTTATTATCATTTTGCACGCACCTTTAAGATATCAGAAAAAATATTTTGAAATGGTTAAGGTGGCTGTTAATAATGGTGACCTGAATAGAAGCAGCCTAGCCTACTTAATTGACAAAATGCTTACAAAAGAAGGTAAAGATCAATTGTACGGAACTCAATTAAAATATTCATATGAGAATAAGAAGTATGAGTTTAAACCTATTGAAGATGAAAAAAATGTAAATAAACGAAGAAGCGAAGTCGGCTTAGGACCAATTGAAGATTATGCGAAAAATTTTGGATTTATATATATATCGAAATGAAATGAATAGCATTTCTGAAGCGAGTTTATTTAGTAACTAAAAATCGTTGATAATTGGATACGGCTGTTAAGACTTTAAGATGCCGAGTCTGAAAGATTGAATGAATACTATTCCTCAAGAACCTACAACAATCCGGATATCCTGAAACGCCTCCAAGAATAATTACCCCCACCTACCTAAATTTATTTACCCTGAATTAATTATCTTTGAATTCACAAGCAATTTTATACATCAATAAAACAATGGAGAAAAAGAATATTGATTGGATTGATAGCCTGAGGGTCATTTGTGTACTTGCTGTAATTACTATTCATTCATTACCCTATTATCTGTCATCGATGGATAATCTTTCTAAGTGGCATACGGCAAATGCGTTGAATAGCCTGAGCAGATTTTGTGTTCCTGTTTTTATAATGATATCCGGTTTATTGTGGTTTGCTGATCCGGCTCCTGCAAAAATTTTCTATAAAAAAAGAGCGATACGTCTTTTCCTTCCTTTTTTATTCTGGAGTTTTAGTTCCTACGTTTTTTATAAGTACTATCTCAAAGGGAGTACAGATTATTCGGTTATGTTCTTAGATTTCTATGAGAAATTTAGAAATGCCCAGATCTATGCCCATTTTTGGTACATCTATATGTTGGTTGGACTGTGTTTGATTGCGCCTGTTTTTAAAACCTGGATTAATCATGTAAGTGAAGCAGAAATTCGATTGTACCTCGTTATATGGCTGATTGTTTTGTTTTATCAGGCCCCTGTTCTAAATAACATGAGAATTCAGTTCGACTTGAAAGGAATTTACAATTATTCCGGCTATTTGGTGTTGGGTTATTATCTTGGAAACTATAATAGTATACCTGCTCAAAAACAAAAGAGGGTTGGCATGATGCTCTATTTTTCTGCTATACTCTTTACTATAATGGTTACCTATTTCATCAGTATGAAAGATAAAATTTTTAAAGAAACGTATTGCGAGTATTTATCTCTGAACGTAGCCCTTGCAGCGACTGGTATTTTTTTATGGTTTAAACAGCTGCAGGTTACCAGACCGGTTTTAAAAAAGGGCATTCAGTCCATTGCTAAACACAGTTATGGTATTTATTTATCACATTTTATTTTTATTGATTTGCTGATGGAGATTCGGGGACCTTATTATGAGCACCCCATTGTATATGTACCTTGTATCGTAACAGCTTGCCTCTCCTTATCGTGGATAACGATTTATTTATTAAGTAAAGTTCCCTACAGTAAGTATTTTATAGGCTAAAGGCTGTTAGGTATTCTGTAAATGCCGTCAGAATTTGCTTTTCGCTATTTTTAAAAGTATTAATCCTCATTTTTTCTCTTGCTTTAAAAGGATTTCGTCTCCTATTTTTATGCGCTCATTTCTACAATTTTCCGGCTATTTCTACAATTTCCAGGTGTTGAAATTACACGATAGAATTGTTGTATCTTTATGCAATGAGATACCGGAATATACTTTTAATAGATGATATAAACGGGCGAATGTAACGCCAAAGATCAAAATTGTGACGTCCATTGTTAAAGAGAATGAAGGAAAAATTCAAAACTTTGACAAACATAAAAAATACTACCACATCGAATTCCAGGATAACGGAATAGGTTTCCATCAGGATCATGCAGAACGCATCTTCCGCATTTTTCAACGCCTGCATGGAAAGAACGAATTTGAAGGAACGGGTATCGGTTTAGCCATTTGTTTGAAAATCGTTCAAAACCATCAGGGATCTATTTCAGCTGCGGTAGGCGAAAACGGAGGTGCTGTTTTTCATGTGATACTGCCGGAGACACATGATACTGCTATCGAGATGAGTCAAAAAGTTTATGGATAGGAAAGGGAGATGAAAAATTCTTGCGCAAGGACAAACTGTAGCGGTAAAGAAAATAGTTGTGAAATAGAACGCAGCATATAACCAACTTAACACGATTGACTAACACACAAACAAATAAAACGATGATCACCACCATCCAACTTACAAAAACAGTAACCGGCGATTTGCCGACTCTTTTTCAATTTCAGTTAGATAAAGAAGGAAGCTACCTGGCGGCTTTCATGCCTAAAAATGCAGATGACAAAGAAGCTTACCTGAAAAAGTATACATCCTTTTTATCGAATCCCACCATCAATATGGTGACCATCAAAATGAATAATGAGATAGTAGGCAGCCTGTCGAAATTTGTGATGGAAGACAAAGCGGAGATCACCTATTGGATAGACCGGAAATTTTGGGGGCAAGGAATTGCTTCCACTGCACTGCAACAATTTTTGGAAACGGAACAAACAAGACCTATTTACGGACGTGTTGCATTCGACAATTATGGCTCACAAAAGGTGTTGGAAAAATGTGGCTTTGTAAAAATTGGGAAAGACAAAGGTTTTGCCAGTGCAAGGCAAGCAGAGATTGAAGAATATATTTATATACTTTCAGAGTAGATATACGTTGTATAAACCACCGGCACTCACCGGTGGGCCCCCTCACTTTCAAAATCTCTTACTTCACCACATTACACTTCGCCTTCAGCAACTTTCCATTAGCTGTCTCCATCAAAAACACATAATTTCCGGTTGGTAAATTTTCAACGGAGTAGGTATTGGTTGCAGCACTTGCAAATTCCAGCACCACTTGCCCTGCGTAATTGATCACTTGTACCATGTTTATTTTTTCTGTTACGGGAATATGCACGAAGTTAGTTGCCGGGTTTGGATATACATTTAAATAAGTCAGTGGTGCCTCCGGAATACCCGTCACCACCTGCATTAACGTAGAGCGCTGATTATCCAGTACGCTACGCATCAAAGCGATTTGATCTTTTGTAAATAAGTTTTGGCAAGCATCGTTGGTGTAATCCATATAATTCTCCCACATATCAGGAAGGTCGCCACTTACGCCTTTGCCACAGCTGTTCTTGGCGTTATCCGGGCAAACCTTCAATTGAGAAATCAATGCCTGTTCGGGTGTGTCATTCATACCATCGCTCACGGTGCTTGATCCGCAAGAAGTGGAATCTTTTCCATTGGTACCTCCAAAAATATGTTGTAATCCTAAATAGTGTCCCACCTCGTGAACGGCACAGCGGCCTTTGGTGTAAATGCCATTGGTAGCAGTGCTGAGGGGGTTGTTGCTGCCAACCGCATGCACTTGCAATACAATACCATCGGTGAGCAATTTAAATAAGATACCATACACTGCCGGCCAGTTTTGAGGGATAGGATTCAGTGGAGGCACCGCATAACCCAATACGGCCAGTTTCATGGTGGAATCCGTTAAATTGGCCACCCAAATATTTA
>DASRRA010000010.1:0-18329 GCA_035696085.1 Bacteroidia bacterium
GGATATTGAGATGCCAGGAGGAAGCGGTTTTGATTTACTTGCGAAATTTCCAAAAGTTCCCTTCGAAACAATTTTTGTTTCTTCTTATGGGCACTACGCAATCAAAGCAATTAAGTTAAGTGCATTGGATTACCTTTTAAAACCTGTAATTGTAACAGAATTGTTAAAAATACCTCAACGACTACGTGAAGCAATAGAGACAAAAGAAAGTCTTATTAAATACGAGTTATTACAGGAAAATTTAAATAATTCAGAGCAGCAAAAAAAAATAGCTGTACAGCATAAAAACAAAATAGAACTTATTACCTTATCAGATATCCTTTATTTAAAAGCGGATAGCAATTACAGCTGGATTTATCTAAAAAACGGAGAGAAATTTTTTGTGCCCAAAACATTAAAAGATTACGAAGATATTTTATGTGGAAATGATGATAGTGATTTTATACGGATACACCGGGCATTTATAGTAAATACGGCTCAAATTAAAAGTATTGAAAAAGGTGAAGAGTGTTCTATTACGTTAAGTGATAAAACAACTCTTGAAATTTCCCGCAGAAAAAAAACAACTGTAATTGACAAATTCAATTCTTTGCAAAGCATTCATCAAAAGAAGTAATACCTGTTTAATATAAATAAATGAAACATTTTCTACTGGGTGCTTTCCTTCTTCTGGTCATTCAGCTTAAGGCACAAGAACTTTTTTTTAAAGCTCCCAACTCCTTTCAAAATCTTTCTTCTTCAGAAACATATCAAGTATTACAGGATAGCAAAGGCATTTTATGGATTTGCACAGATGCCGGTATTTGCAGGTATAATGGAGGGACATTAAAAACATTCACCACCAAAGATGGAATTATTGAAAACGTTGTCCTTAAAATTTATGAAGATAAAAAAGGGAGAATTTGGTTCACAACTCTTTCAGGTTATTTCTTTTATTACTACGACAATAAATTTGTCAATATTACTGCGAACGATTACCTGAAAAAAAAATCTGCACCTTCCTTTGTTGCTTCTTTTTACGTAGGTGACAAAGATACATTATTCTGTACTCTATTAAGCAAAGCAAAAATATATAAAATTCCACCCCAACATAATTATGGTGTTGTCATTGAATCACCTGTTGTCACATGCGACCGCTTTCTGTTAATAGATAAAAAGAATCCGGAAAATTCTTTAACAGGAATTGGTAAAATGCCCGTTTCTATAACTGATCCTGTTACTTCATTTTTAACCTACAATAAGCTTTTTTCTCTTCCAATCAATAAAAACAATGATCTGACTGGGAATTTCTGGAGATGCAAAAGCGACAAGTTTGGAAACATTTTTATTCCTACCGGCAAGCAATTAGGTATTGTTAATTCAAAAGAAAATATCATCCGTCAATACAATTTACCGGAAAGGATTATATGTGTTCACACGGACAAAGACAGCAATTTATGGGTAGGCATGTTTAAGGATGGGGGATTATTCTTCCGACACTCCAATTTAAACGCGGCACCAGTTCATTTTTTACCACATTTGTCTGTCTCTTCAATCATGACAGATGAAGAAGGTACCGTTTGGGCAACTACCTTGGAAAAAGGCGTTTTTCAATGCGTAAATAAAAACCTGATCTACATTGCAGGAGAAGATAAGGCCATGCATTTGCAAAAAGATTCAACCGAATTAAATGTAACTTATTTTTCCAAACGCGTCATTTCTGTTTTAAAAAATGATTCCATAATAATACAAGATGCATTTAAATCTGAATTGCTTCCAGCTACTGATTTACTCAGTAGTTTCTTCACCAAAGAATATGATTACTTCGGAACAAATTTGGGATTGGTTATTAAGCAAAACGACAAATCAATTCCGCTTTATCCTTTAAAAAAAATACTTTCCACGCAAATTCTCACTATTGGAAAAGATAGCATAATGGCGGTAACGTTGGGTGGATTCTCCATAATTGTAAAAGGCATCGAAAAAAAAGCAGTACAAGCTTCCTTTCCTGTATTATTTACGAAACAATTAAGGAACAAAAAAATTATCTTTTGCTCCAGAAGTAATAACGGTTTATATGAATTTAAAAATGAGGCCCTGGTAAGTTACCTACCAGAATTAAAAGAATTAAAAGTCCGGATCAATTGTATTGCCGAGGATGCATTTGATAATTTATGGATTGCAACAAATGAACACGGTTTATACTGTTATGATCATATGCACACATTGCATCATTTTAATAAGACCCAGCTTGACGACAAGATTAACGCTTTAACAATAGATAGTAAAAACCGATTATGGGCAGCAACAAATAATGGATTAAATAAAATAATCTTTACAAAGACGTTAAACAAACTGGATATTATTCATTTTAATAAAAGTAATGGTTTGCCGGATGAACAAATCAAAACATTGGAATCATTCAATGGAAAAATTACCTGTATTTCCAAAGAGTATTTTTTCTATTTCGATGAAGAGCGATTAACGAAGAATAATACTCCTCCTCTTTGCCGGATCGACTCGATATTTATTAATGACCTGGCGTTTAACCCTGATCATGAAGCCTGCTTAAATTATGACAAAAACAACATTCGCATTTTAGCTTCTCTGACAACTTATAAAAACAGCCGCAGGGAATTTTTCTATCGCCTAACAGGTTATGACAAAAGCTGGCATTATTCAACCGACGGTGAAATCCAATACACCAATCTTCCGCCTGGTAATTATACGTTATATGTATATGGCCTAAACAATGATAAAATTAAAAGCAAATCCCCTGCATTGTTTAAATTCACAGTTAATACGCCCTTTTGGCTAGCATGGTGGTTTATATTACTGGAATGCTTCATATCACTGATCAGCATTTATTGCATCCTTAAATTTTGGAAAAATAAAATTGAAACACGGGAACTTGAGAAAACACAGATGAATCAACGAATTGCTGAATTCAAAATGACGGCACTTCGTTCTCAAATGAATCCGCATTTTCTTTTTAATGCGATAGGATCCATCCAGCATTACATTATGAAGAATGAACCAGAGTTATCATACGACTACCTTTCCAAGTTTTCATTGCTTATCCGTAATATTTTAAACAACTCTAAAGAAGAATATATTTCCCTTTCACAGGAAGTAAACACATTGAAACTCTATATTGAGTTAGAACAAATACGCTTTCAATATCCGTTTGAATTTATTCTGGAAATAGATGAAGCACTCGATACGGAAATGTACATTCCTACGATGCTTATACAGCCATACGTAGAAAACTCCATATGGCATGGATTAATGCCTAAAAAATCCGGTGGAAAATTAGAATTGTTATTGAAAAAAGATAAAGTTTTTTTACTGGTTGTGATTCGCGATAATGGAACCGGAAGAAAAAACACAGATTCCGTAAAAAAACATGCCTCAAAAGGCATGTCTATTACAGAACAACGGATTCAAACATTGGAAAGTGCTAACTCAAAAAAGTTCACTGCAACCATCATCGATTTGAAAGATGAACAAGGACAATCAACGGGAACAGAGGTAAATCTAAAGATCCCGTTGGATATTTAAATTACGCTGTCGCAGCAGGAGTTGGATTCTTAAAATATTTTATTTCCAACGATTTGCCTGTAACATCACGGCTAAACGTTCCCTTACCAAATAATACAAGCGGAATTTCGGATGCGATTGTTTCTGATGGTGATGTATCTAAACTAGTCTGTTGCACAGCATTAATCAAAAATGCTGCAGCTGCAGTTTCTGAAGATTCACCTGTACAGGTAATGGTTACTGAAATTTCCCATTTCCCGCCATTACTTGCAATCAATCCACTATCAAAAATCAACGTGGAACCAAATTTTAGCTTCACCTGTTTGTTATTGTTATTTTTCGCAAAGTCTCCCTTGGCGGTAATTTCAAGATAATCACCTTCACCGGTCATCAATGCAGGTTCCAATACATAATTGCATAATTCTGTTTCTGTTGTACTGCTATTGCTTTTAGAAAACCCCAACACGAAGTTTCTACTTGTTACGATATCGGTCATTTTTTCAATTTTTAAAAATTGTTATTCAATAATTT
Source organism: Bacteroidia bacterium (assembly GCA_035696085.1). Classification (GTDB taxonomy): domain Bacteria; phylum Bacteroidota; class Bacteroidia; order 2-12-FULL-35-15; family 2-12-FULL-35-15; genus 2-12-FULL-35-15. Next base: position 4,051 of record DASRRA010000010.1, read on the forward strand.
TAGGTCATATGTAAGTAACCAGTTCGCTTTATATTTATATTCTGTAGATATAACATAATCTTGCAGATCTTCATCCCAGGTAGATGTATAGTGCGCTGCACTACCCACATTTATTTGAATTTCACCATTGCCAGTCGTTATAAGAAGGACCCAGCCATTGAAGTTTGCCACAAATTGGTAAACATTCCCTGCCCCTTGAAAGAAAGCTGTATTTGAGTCCTCCGTACCAAATCCCCCAAACGCTGTTCTGGGTCCCATAGCAGCAGAAGCAGACTGCAACGAATAAAAATTCTCTACATCTACTTTAAAAATCTTTCCATGTACTTTTAATGTATAGGACTCTGTATCATTTCTCCAGCAACTGATAAAAATTTCAGCGCCATAACCTTCTTTATAATCTTCTCTGAAACCTTGTAACGTCCCACGAAATTCAAGTTTTTGATTGTAGTCCATGACGCGGTAAATCAAATTTTGCATTTCACCGTTGGTATTTTCCTCTGAACCATCCACCACTGTTTGCACACCTACCTGATCGTGAAATACTTCTGTACCCTCAAACCCCATATGCTCAATACCGGACATGGAGTCGATTTCAAATTCATATTTAACAGGAATCAAAACATCGTTTTTACTATGCATGCCCACTTCATTACCAAAAACAATGTCGCCATCTGCTTCTCCGGAAACAGGGGTATCACTAGGGATGGTACCCAAATCAGTTGTTGAATACAGATCCAAAACTCCACCACGCGCTACAGCTTTAAATACAGGGGTTGTCGGGTTAGCATTAATAGCATCCTGCATTTTACTAACTGCATCATTTATATCAATAAAAGGAATTTGGAATGGCAATATATTCTGATTGACTACATTCAACGCTAAGATAGTACCAGTTGTACCTGATAGTATGGTTATGGTTCCACGTGATATGGTATGCCTTCTATAAAAGGCACTACTTTCCAATTCAAAATCGGAAAATGCTCTTATATATATCTGCTTATCCCAAATGTAATACCATTGCCCTTTTATCAATTTATGTAATTGAGGATTGTTGTTATTCCAATTTGTTCCATATTTCAGGTCCCTCAGATCTTCATAAGAAAGCTCAATGATATTAAGATCACCTAATGTTATTTTTTTATTGTCGTTGCCTCTGGCAACAACAAATAAATCATCCGAAAGGGGTGCGCCTCCTGGATCAAGCTGGCTTATTTTTTTATTTGGCATTGTTGTTTAATTAATGGTGCATGGTATTATTGAACTTTTACAATAAACGGTTGAACAATGGGTGCTTTTCCTGCTTCCAATATCATCCGCGCTGATAACTGATAACCGTATTCTTTTAAAATCGCATTGATCTTTTCGGAAACCTCCTGATGCTCTTTTTGCTGAAGTTCAAGATATTCTTGAGACAATTTCTTTTGCTTTTCCTGTGCCGACAGTTCCTTAAGTGCGTCGTGATTATTTTCTAAAGACATGGTTATAGGTATAAAGATTTGACTATAATTTAAATTAGTTCTTCATGTTTATCGATCAGGTCAATGCAATGGTTGCTGTTTTCAGTGTTCCATTGGAATACTTGACTCTGAATTTTAATTCATTTCCTGCTTCGTTCAGGTAAGCTGTTATCATACTATTGGATAAAAGAGAATCATCTGGAGTTCCATTTGGTGCGCCTTGATAAAGGGGAGCATCTACCGTTAAATATTTTCTGGTATCCGTAATCCCTGGCGTTTTTAGTAAGAAAAGGCCATTCAATAACTCTACTTTATTACCGTATAAACCAGAAGGTATCGTTGCTATATCATTTGTTCCCGTGTTGTTTACTGAAAAACCACCACTTGAAACAAGTTGTAATTGGTAGCCACCCAATGGTTTTATGCAGGAAAATCCACTTCCATCAAACAACAAAGCGTTGTATAACAAAATGTCGCCATCAAAACGTGCACGGGCCCCAACTCTTAACCTTTCATTGTCAACCGAACGTGTATCTGTTGCAATACCGACAAATCCGGAATCTTTTACCTGGAACAAACTATTTCCTGCAGAATTTTCTACAAGCAATGTTGTTGCAATCGGTGCATTTCCGAATCCACTTCCTTTAATATGTACGCGTGCATTGGGCGAGGTTACACCAAATCCTGAATCGCCATTTTTGAAAGTGGCAGTATCTACTCCCTCCATTTTAATAGTAAGACGGCCATCTCCCACGTTGTTCCCATCCATTTTCGCATACATGCGTCCTACAAAATAATCGGGATTGTTTCCAACCGAAACCCAATAATCTAATTTTGTTTCGGAGTAGTCACTTACCCCTTCGCCAATGTTGTGCAACGCAAGCGCACTTATGTCATTTGCAATTGGATGTCTGATATCCACCCTGGCAATAGGAAGAAAATTAGTATCGGTTCCAATTCCTACGTTTCCATTTTGGCAAAATGAAATAATATGCTGTGAAGATGAAATATCAGATAAAGAAAGAAGATAAGAGCCATCCGGATTATTCCAACTCCAGCCAAAATTGTTGTTCCAGTCATAATTATTAACTTCTACCCTGCCGTAATTACCCATACTGTAATATTGAAGAGACGCGGAACCCATATGAATTCTATTTTCTCCACCCAATGCATCGGCAGCGTTAATATTTAAAAATAACTCTCCCATACCATTTTGACTCACCCGGCTGTCATTCAATTCATTGTTTAAACCGAAGACCGGTAAATATCCTTCTGTTCCACTTATCGTAGTCCCCATAAAGGATTTTAAATCATTAAGGGTTGTTCTTTTGGTTTGTGCAGCATTTACAATCGGAAGCATATCTGTTCCCGATAAGTTACTGACTGGATCTAATTGACTTATTTTTTTATCTGACATGTCTTTACTTTTAATAATTATGCTTGTAGGTTACTTTTCATAGTGATAACAGGTACGATTCTGAAATTGGATGCAATCCAATCTATTTCCGTAACGGGATTATACATATGAGTAAGTGTATCAAAATCCTGTTTTTCGATTTTCAAAATATTCGTATAATCTGTATTCACGTTACTACCGAACACACCATTGCTATCTGTATCTCCAGCGACCTGCAGTGGCTCAGAAGAATTTACCTGAACATGCGCACCCTCAATCGGATGATCGGATTCATCCACCACTTTAAATACTAAGTTTTTATTTTGCTCGATTGGGACAAGAATAATTTTTTGTGTCAGGAAAACATAGCAATCTCTGGAAACCGAAATAGTGCATACAACACCTGGTGGAAGTGTTGCGAAAAAATTACCGAAAGGATCTGTTTTTCCTTCAATAAAATTACCATCGAAATCAATCCTAATATCCGCATCATCCAGTAAATTCCCATTCGTATCTTGTACGTTGATAAAAAAATTGGATTCAGGAAGCTCTATATTGAACCCACTTAATCGTGGTGCATTGCTATCTACCATTTTGAAAAAGTTTAAAAATTTGTTCTTATTAAATTTATTCTAATACAATTGCAGAATTATCTTCCTGTAAAATGTAATAGCCGTCTTCCTGTAATAAAAAGTTTGTATCCTCGCGCAAAGTGATTCTAAACTGAACATACCTTGTATTGATAAAATGAGCTGTTGATTCATCAAAATTTTCACTGCCATTTCCTAATTCCTGAGCATCAATAGTTGGTGTTTTATCCCAGGTGAATTCTTTGTATTCTCTGCCTCTTGTCCCTCCGGGAAAGTCTGTATAACGCAACTCAAAACTTATTTTATTCGGCTGAACATCGGCATTACTTTTATCTACGACTGCATTGTAAGGTGGTCTTTCAAAATGCTCTTCTGCAAACAAATTAATTTTTCCAAGCGACCGTTTACTACCCAAATCGATTTCTGCTGTTTCAATTGTTCCAACTTTGTATCCATGTACCAGCACATATTTTCCGTTGGCATCTATCGTCACATTTATGAGTGATACATTATTAAGCGTAACACTACTTTGCGCATTTGCAAAGCCTATTGCACCCATCTGTAATTTTGTACTACTTGCATTGAGCAATGAGCTCGAAATTTTAAGCGAATAGTCACCTATATCGGGTTTATTAAATTGAGGCAAAACATTTATACCATGTGTCTGATAAGCTGAGAATGCAGCATGCACTTGTACAGAGGTAGAATAGTTTGTATTATCTATATTCACTATGCTGCCAGGTTCCTGGTTGCAATAATCAAAAAGTGTTAGTGAAGCACTTTTTACATTAATCAAAGAACCTGTTCCAATGTGCGTATCCAGGATTTCCTTGAATTTTGTTTTTGCAACCGTGCCCTCCGTTTGCACATTGATTAACGTACAATTATAGATGAACGTATTCGCTGTTGCACGAATGGTTGAATTTTCAACAATACAATTTTGCAACGTACCTCTGAAATCTTCAAAATTTGAATTTTTGAAAACACATCTCAGTGCCATGGACATTCTATTATTAATTGCATTGGCATATCCAGAAATATTGAACCCTTCAATCCAGCTGGTAGTTCCGCTACCCATGTTGAAAAAGGCATCTCCACCGGTACCTTCCATCAGAACCGTTCCATCAGCAACAATTTTATTTCCTTTTCCCTGACCATCTACATTTTCATTGTAGTTTCCAGTTCCTACAACAATTTTTTTGGCAGCTGAAGTACTGTTGATTGCATGTTGCAGAGAAGCGTAAGGTTGAGCTGGACTTCCATTTCCTGTATCATCGCTTCCGGTACTGCTTACATACACATCCCCATCCAGGATGAGCCATCCAGTACCATCAAAATCCTGTGGATAATTAAATGTTGGCATATCTTTTAATTTTTAATAATTCATTAAATCACGATTGCATTTTCTTCAAGGTTCAATAAACCCGAAGCATTTTCTACGTCTACTTTGTATCGATGAAAGATTGTGTTTCCATCTTCATCTTCTTTCGCCAGGTCAGCCGAAACCTTATAAATTAAATTCGTATCGTTGGATTTAAATTTGTCTAATAAGTTCCAATTACCTGTGTCATTCATTTTATAAACATAGTATGTGGCGTTGTGTGTTACTTTATTCCATTTTAATTTTACACCTGGCAATGTTGCCGGCGATAAGGTTGTAACACTTCCTGAGTTCACTGTTATGTCAGGAGCTTGCGGATTAAATACATCTACAATACTACCCAATACCAAGTCGGAAGCTAGTGATGGAATGTCTTCCATTTCATCTTTTTCATTGATAATTGTTCTGACTACAACCAGGCGATAGAATAATGTTTCTCCAAACAATGGAAACTCTTCATCTGAGAAATCATCCATTACTTTCCATACTTCTTCGCTTGTATCTTCTAGTGTAGTTTCCTTTGCCATTTTCATGGTTCGGATTGATCGTGCGTCATCTGCATTCAAGGCACGGTATATTCTTACCTTCGTAATTTTTTCAGATGGTATGTAAGAGTTCAACTCGAATAAAACTGCTGCAACTTCTCCTGTAACTGGGTTATCTAATTGTGTTGTAAACTTCCGTACTTGTGGTGCCTGAGCCGGATAACTGTTAACCAACCTGATCGGTCCTGCCACCCCACCCGGTTCACTAAAAATCATATCATTGGCAAGCTCTTGCGCATAATAGAAATACGTATTGATAGAAGAGCCATCCAATGTGTAATCTGTAAAACGAACATTTACTTTGTTGTTTGAATCTACAAATTTTACTACCATCGGATTCGGATCATAACCTGGATCACCTGCGGCAAGCCTGTTTCCGTTGCTATTACGCAATGTTGGCTTTCTACTTAAAGTTTGATAACCATCCACAATGTCTCTATATAAAACCGGTTGCTCAGTAAGTGGAAGGAAAATTCCAGTAATCGCCAACTGGACAAGTTCAATCATATCTCCTGGTGCTGTTGTTCCATTGAATGGAAAAATATAGGTAGGTGGATGAGCAGGATCCTGTACTTTGTATTTATCATTATCTGGTATCGGGAAGCGATAACCACCTACAACATATTGATTGAATAGTTTTCCGCTTGTTTGTTGTCCTTCTACCAAACCTGTTTTTGCATTGGCAAGATCATACCAACGCGAATTCGTAAACGTAGCATCTGCACTTTCAGGATCTATACTCGATAGGTCACTTAAAATTTGTTCTACTGTTGTTTGTTTATACAATTCATCCAATATTGATCTTTCACTTGCACGATAGAATACCAATGAAAAAGGTTTTCTTCCATTATCCGTATTCACAATTGTATCAAACGTGTATGTTGATTTTCCATAAAAATCAGGGCGCGTTGCAAACTTTGGACCTATAGGTTCTGCAGGCGGAAGCGGATCAGAAATTTCTCTCGCATACAAAATAACCGGCGTAGCAAGAAATGAATCAATCTGTTCCGTTGTGTCCTCTGCTCTTATCGCCATGTAGGTTTCTTTGGAAAGGTCTCCTTGAGAAGGAAGGATCGCTCCTTTGTCAAAATGAATGGACGTTTGCTCCGTGAAATAAGCTCTGTAACCTGGATGGTAATTTACAAGGATATTGGAGCCTGTTTGAATCGGAACATAATCAGGTTCTGAAGAAGTTGCATCGAATACCAGCAATTTAAGTGTGGATGTTCTATCTACCGACCATACATCCAGCAATTTCTTTTCTCCTCCACCTGAGCTTGGAATGCGTATACTTCCTTTTACCCATTGAACTTCAGCATCCGGGTGAGCATCAAGCAAGTAGGTATCAAAGTTAATGAGGTAAACTCCCGATACCGGTGTACTCACAAGTGGAGCGGGTGATGGATCGTTTGGATCATGCGAAGGATTTGGAAGCATTTCCGTAGCCTGTTCAATGGTTGCTTTTTCAAATATTCCACCTAGTATTCTTATTTTTGAAAGACCATCTTTTTCAATCACCGTTTCACGGTGCGTGCGTGATGCTATTGCTCCACCTGTCTCATCAAATGTTGTTTCAAAATTAATGAGCTGTACTTCTTTTGTCAGCTTGTTATTTGACCAGCTGGTGTCTGCTGATAAATTTTCAATTACAGCAAATATTTCTCCTACAACAGGGCTACTAAATTCTTGTACTGCATTGCTAACATCATTTTTGGAAACGTCAACCACTTTCCTTAATGTAAACTTAATTGTTCCACCATTTTTGGAAACACTTTCTACCAGATAATTTTTTTCGCCTGAAACAAAAAGGCTGGCTTTAAATGCATCTACATTGTCAACGACTGGCATTATTAATTCTCCGGCCGGATTAGACGTACTACTATAAATTACATAAGAACCTGCTGTCACTTCAACCTGGTTGTTACCCAAATCGGTCACACCTACAACCCTACCTCTTACCATAACAGGAGGTGTATCACGGAAAAACAATTGTGCTTTATTCGCAAGACGGACGGTGTTCGAGTTACGAATTTGATACGCTGCAATCTGTACATGATTCCAGTTAAATTCTGCTCTTACTAAAATTTCTTTTTTGCTTGGATTAATTAACTCCAACTTTTGTTGCTCAAAAGGTGTCGTGAATATTGGTGTTTGCTCTTTCTGAATAAGCTGTACCGCAAATTTCGACGGAGGCAATAATGTATTCACATCCTTAAAAACAGTAACATCGGTTGGCACATTGTTACCTATAGCAGAAGCTCTGGAAAACCAATTAACCGCATACAATCCATATATATGTTGCCCAGCTTCTGTCTCTTCATGTATAAAAACAGGTTTGGTATCATCCTCCATGGACATTAATGGGAACACTTCTCCATACCCCGCAGGGTCAGTATACTCTGGTGCGTTGGAAGGTGCAACAGGAGGATCGGATAGTAATTCCGGAATTCTCCAGGTAGGCTCTCCAAGCTTTCTATATTCCACTCCAACAAATACAGTATCACTTCCTTCTTGTGCACAAAATAATCCAGCATCCGGTGAAAAGAAATCATCTGAGTAGTTACGATCTAATGTCAACGTTTCTTTATAAAGGCTGATATAACGAATCTTCTCATTCGGAACATAGCCTTGGCTATCTGTAATTTGTATTGGTTCTGGATGAGATGGTACTTCCAAACCATATTTTACCGGTTTCAAAACAGGTGTTAATGGTAAACGATTATCTGCTCTTCCTGTAGGAAGTGTCATATAAAAGTGTTGCAGACTTGCCGGATCTCCTGCTTGAAGCGAAACATTGGTTCCATATACAGAAAGATAAATAAACTTTTGTGAAGGTTGTACTCCTGTATCAATATGTCCAAGTCCCATCATACGAGCCACATGAAAATCCATAGCAACCATTTGTAATAGTTCAAAATAGTTGACCTCATACGCAGATGTATTTGGTGGATTAAATGTTTGTCCAGTTGTATCATACGGCTCCGCAACAATTGCTTGAGGATTACTGAAACGGCTTTTATCCAGATAGGTCTGCACGCCATATTTTAATCCCTTCGCTCCTGACCAGCGGTCGATGTAATTTTGTTTCTTCACAGTAAATGCTCCGTTTTGTGCATTTACATTATTGAACTTTGGCCAGTTACCATTGAGTTGATAATTATTATCCAAGCGACTGAATACATCCACATCATTAATGGATAATCCAAAGTTTCCGAGATTTTGCCATTTTACATCCTGGTTCAGATTAGCACCTGTAAAAAAATCTTCATATGTTTCTATGTAAATCTCCGCAGGGTAATAAATGGATTCGAAGTCAAAACGGGCATACTTCATATTTTCAGCCATTACCTTGTGCTCATTGCAACCATTCGGATAAAGAATCGCTGTATTTTGAATTATTGGCAAAGGAACAGTAGGTGTTGAATTCGGCACATACTGGTCAATAAACTCATGCCTGCAGGAAATGAATTTTTCCAGAGTTGTAGTTGTATTCGGCAGTGATATTGCTTCTACCCTCAATTTACTTGGGTCTGGGGAAGGAACAAATGTTCCTCCTGGTAAAAAACTAGGCACGTTTAATTTCGTATGAAATGCAACAGCAAATGACAATTTATTTTTTGCTTCTACTTCAATTACGCCATCATATGCCTTTATAAAATCATTTGCACTCGTTAAAGGATTCAGCGTCGCTCTTACTTCGTCATACTTCGCTGTATTTTTGAACCGAAGAACCACAGTTGTAACTACTGTTTTCGAAGTAATTGTTTTGATCGTCGAATCAAATTCCCATGTCCTGTCTAGAGCACTTGACACTTCTGTTATTCTTACTGGATTGTTCTTTTCAAAATTAATCGCAGCAGCATATTTTATAGTGTAGGGAACACGATACACCTTCACATAATCCGCAGATTTATTATAGCCCTCTGTTGTAAAATAAGGACTGGTTGGTTCTGCCAGATTGCCTTTAGGAATATGATTGTCTCCCAATATATCTCTGAGTGTCCAGCGCAAGTGAACACCTTTAGTGCTACCATCTGCTCCATCAGATCCTGCAGCTTGTATATACAAATACGGCGATTGTATCTTATCGTTTTGTCCGAAATTTATGACCGGTGTTGGCATTCCTTTAAATTTTTATATGTTTAAACTAAAATATACTGACCTATTTTATTTTCTTGAACTACAACAGTGTGACTTTAAAGTCATCCGCAACAAGGTTTAATTCTCCATCACTCGATAGCATCACTCTACCCATTCCCAGACCTGCAACTCCTGCTGCGGAAATATCGTTCACCGTTGCAGAAAGTGTAAGTGTTCCATTAACAAAGAATTTCAATGCTGTGCCAATGATTTGCAGTTTAGCTGTTGCATTGTTGGCAACACCACTTCCTGCACTACCGATTGCCGTCCAGGTTCCACCTACACGTTTGTATAGCTGTGATCCTCCTGTGTAAAACCTTACAAAGTATCCATTGCTTCCCGTATTGTTTACGCGAACCCCTAATACCAATGGAGCTCCCGTAAATGTGGTAACCGATTTTACTTCTACTTCATAATCAGCTAACAGATAACCTCCTGATACATTGGCACCGTAGAATGAACCTTTGTTTAAGGCAGCACTAACAGGTTGCGCTTGTCCTGTAAGGCCATACGCTTTGATTCCACTACTGGTATTCATATTGATCAACTGTGTCCAGCTTAAACCAATATTTGGTGTATGGCTATTTAATGGCGTGTTGTTGAATTGACCTTCAGTAAATGAATCCTGGAAGATGATCACAACAGAGAAGACAACATTCTGCGTACTGGATATATTTAAGCCGGTACTTTGTGTATCCGATAATGTAAGGTTTACCGTTTCAGCAATACCATCTGTAATTTGGCGTGTACCAATTCCATTGACAATATTCACTAAACCGCCACCGGTTGCACTACCACTCGTTACAAGCGTTATATCATTTTGATAATTAGTATCAATTAAACCAAATGCATTTTCTGCTTGCACTGTAACCGTTACCTGACTACCAACTGTACTATCTGTAGGATTCAATATGGTAAACTTCGTTGCCGGAGCAATACCAAATACAACATCCTGATTGCTACTAATATTCAAACCTGTGCTTTGTGAATCACTCAGTGTTAAATGAACTGTTTGAGGAGTGTTATCATTAATTTGCCGTGTACCTACACCATTCACGATGTTTATTAAACCACCACCGGTTGCTGCACCATTTGTTACAAGCGTTACATCATTTTGATAAGCAGTATCTATTGTACCAAAATTATTTTGTGCTTGTACAGTTACAGTCACCGCAGTACCTTGAACACTATCAGCCGGATCAATAATCACAAACTTGGTTGCTGGTGCGATTCCAAACACAACATCCTGATTACTGCTTATATTTAAACCTGTAAATTGTGTATCGCTTAAAGAAAGGTGAACCGTTTGAGCGACATTATCATTAACTTGTTTTGTACCTACGCCATTTACGATGTCAACCAAACCTCCACCGGTTGCTGCGCCGTTTGTTACAAGGGTAACATCACTTTGATAGTTGGTGTCAATGGTACCAAAATTATTTTGGGCCTGGATGGTAACTGTTACCGCTACACCTTGTACACTATCAGCAGGGTCAAGAATTATAAACTTAGTTGCTGGAGCGATAGCAAATACTACATCCTGGTTGCTGGATACATTTAAGCCGGTACTTTGTGTATCACTTAAAGAAAGCTGAACAGTTTGGGCAACATTATCATTGATTTGTTTTGTTCCAACACCATTTACAATGTTGATCAAACCAGCACCTGTTGCACTACCATTGGCAACCACTGTAACATCATTCTGATAATTGGTGTCGATGGTTCCAAAGTTATTTTGAGCTTGTACGGTTACTGTTACCGCTACACCCTGTATACTATCAGCGGGGTCAAGCATTATAAATTTGGTCGCCGGAGCGATACCGAATACTACATCTTGTGTGCTGCTCACATTTAAACCCGTGTTTCCGGTGTCGGATAAAGTCAGGTTTACAGTTTCAGGGGTTGTATCATTGATTTGAATAGTACCCACTCCATTTACAATATCCACCAAACTTGCACCGGTTGCATTTCCATCTGTAACAAGTGTCACATCGCTTTGATAGTTTGTGTCGATTGTACCAAAATTGTTTTGAGCTTGTACAGTCACCGTCACAGCTAATCCTTGTACACTGTTAGCCGGATTCAAGATCACAAATTTTGTTGCCGGAGCGATGCCAAATACAACATCCTGGTTACTGCTTACATTTAAGCCGGTTCCTTGTGAATCCACTAATGTCAAGTGTACTGTTTCAACAGTTGTATCATTCAACTGTAACGTTCCAATACCATTTACTATATTTACTAAACCTTCACCCGTTGCATTTCCGCTTGCTACAAGTGTCACATCATTCTGATAAGTGGTGTCAATATAACCGTATTGATTTCTTGCTGTTACTGTAATTGTAACAGGAACACCTTGTACACTGTCTTGCGGGTCATCAATTACGAATGCAGTTGCCGGAACAAGTGCGAAAATAATATCTTGTGTACTGGAAACATTTAAACCGGTATTGCTAACATCTTCCAGTGATAGGATAACGGTTTCAGGAGCATTGTCGGTTATTGTAACGGTTCCTGTACCATTTACAATTGTTACGATACCACCATTGCTTACTACCGCGCTTCCGGTAGCTTTCAATTTTACTGTTCCATTAAAGTTCGTGTCAATATCTTCACTTGGGAAGCTATTGCGTGCATGAATGGTTACCGTTGCATGCAATCCTTCAACTGAATCAGCAGGATCTTCAATTACCAACTTAGTAGCCGGTGCTACCGTAAAGCGAACTTGTCCGACGCTGTTTACAATTAAACCTGTATTTTCTAAATCAACCAGGCTCAGGTTCACTGTTTCAACCGTATCGTCTGTGATAAGGATTGTTCCTACTCCGTTCGTAATATTTACCAAACCATTGTTGGCAATTACAGCATCACTATTCGTATCAACCACTAATGTCACATCATTTTGATAATCATAAATTGTATTTCCATTTGCATCCTGCACTTCTACACGCACCAGACCTGATTGCCCTTGTACAACATCAGCAGGCTGAACAATCACAAACGATAATACTTTTGTGCTTACCTGACATACAGAACCGAATTTTGTCAAACGTCCGGAAATGATTGGTCTTACCGAAACGCTGTAATTTTTATTGTATAGCAATCCTTGCAATTCCACTAAGGGTAATTTTCCATCAGTACTGTTGCGTGTGTAGGATACTGAATAATTATCAGCTGCACTCTCAATCAAAAATTCATAACCGATTGCACCTGTTACCAATTGTGCTTGTAACATGTCATCCAATGCCACGTTTGTCTTACCACAATCAGTTGTTACAAGGTTGGTAACTGGAGCTTTCACATCTACTGCTACCACAACTTGGTTGGTTGCAGGGTTGTTCAACACATACTCCTGACCATTAAATTCCACGTAACGGAAACGGATAAACAATTGAGAAGACGGCATATTCAAATCTGCTGCGTTATTCGTTATATGCGTTACGAACGCTTTGCTACCATCTTTTGAAATAATTATTCTGTAGTTTTGATCAACTGAGTTACCAGTTGCATCAGTTACCACCTGTATGGTATTTTCAAGATCCAATGGTTTTAATTTCGGATCATTGAATGGTTCCGGATTACGTATCAAGATACCCAATACATTTCCTGATGTAGGTGTTCCCGCGGTGGTATCTACCAACATATTGAATTCTGTAGTAATGGCTGGGTTTGTTGCTTTTAAGCCAAACGCACTGTCAATCAAACGATCGAACGGTTGAGCAAAATCACGCAATGAGTTGTTATCTTTGGATTGAACTTCTGATGCGTTTAAGATTGCTTTTGCCATTTCAATACCTGGTACCGTAATTGAAATTGCCGGATCACTTATATCAAAGAATGCATACTTCTTCACATTACCGTTTTCATCTTTAATCCGGTAACTTTCTACCTGTGCTTTAAAATCTGCATACTGAGAAGTTTGGAAGGAATAAATATGTACATCTCTTTCAACACCATTAAATACTGCATTGTATGTTGCATTGTACATTTTCAATGGTTTCAACTTGCTGCACAGATCCACTTCTATACTTACTTCTTTGGGATTCGTAATCGGAGAAACCGGTGTACAAGATGGTCCGTTCATTAAATTGTTAAGTGCTTGAACATCCTGTGTCATTCTTCCGGTATTACCAATCTTCCAGGATATACCTCCTGTAAGCGGTGTCGTTTGATTATCGGGCTCTATAGGATCCTTGATAACCGCTTTCAATGAACTGGTTACCGGGTCTAATCCTTTATAGGCATCAAAATTATTGTACATGCTATACACCTGAGGGTTGATAAAGAACAACAATAATTTAGAACAACCATAGAACAGTGGTTTTGCATTCAGGATATTTCCGTTAGCATTTGGATAGGACTTGTCATAGTTGATATAATCCTTTATCGTTTTTAAACGGAACTGATCTTTTTCATCCGATTTCAGATCCAAATAGCCTTTATAGTTTTCATGGAAGTGACCAACCGGTCCGGCTGTCCGGAACATCACACTTGAAGTTGTTGTATACGCGATTCCATTTCCAGCTGCTCCAAGTTTATCAATGGTTGTCATTTCAATACCATAGATCGTATTTGGCCTCCAAATCGGTTGCAATGAATTGCTTAATGCTTCTAACATGGCTGATGTATTCGTCGCAACATCTGTTGGTTTCGGAGCATTTTGATTGTAAACATAATCCTGTTTTTTCATGCGGCACACTTTGAAAAGGTATGCTGCACAAGTGGTATCTTCGTTCGGATCAACTCCACCTGAGCAATTAACTGTAGTGA
>DASRRA010000011.1:0-7978 GCA_035696085.1 Bacteroidia bacterium
ACAGGAATCGAGACACCCATCTTACAGATATGGGATTTACAATTATTCGTTTCAAAAACAAATAAGTCTTCCGCTCAATTTATGAAGTCACGCAAAAGATCATAAATACAATCGAACAGAAAAAATAAACCACACAAAGAAATTACTTAGTCACCCCTCTCCTTCCTTCAAGGAGAGGGGCCGGGGGTGAGGTGCGCGCGGGCCTGATTTAATTTCCTATCTTTGCCCTACCTATGAACGTTTTCTTCTCCTCCGAATACTTTAAAAACTACAAAGCTGCTATTCTTCTTGCTTATCCTGTTGTATTGAGTCAGCTCGGACATATTATGGTTGGTGTGGCCGATACAGCTATGGTCGGACAAATTGGTACGGTTGAGCAAGCTGCGGTTGCCTTATCAAATAGTTTTTATACAATTGTATTGGTATTTGGATTAGGCGTTTCTTATGGAGTTACACCATTAGTTGCTGCTGCTGATAGTTCTAAACATTATGCAGAAAATGCTTCTCTATTAAAACATGGAATTATTATCAATACCTGTCTGGGAATTCTTTTATTCTTAGTGCTGTTTTGTTGCTCACCTCTGCTTCAGCTTATTAACCAGGATAAAGAAGTAGTTAAACTCGCTATTCCTTTTTTAAATGTAATGATGCTGAGCATGATTCCACTTTGTTTCTTTTCTGCATTCAAACAATTTGCAGAAGGATTATCGGATACTCGACCCGCTATGTTCATTACAGTTGGTGCCAGCCTGTTAAATATTTTATTGAATTACATTATGATGTTTGGGCACTGCGGCTTTCCGGCAATGGGACTTATGGGTTCCTGCTGGGCAAGTTTTATTGCACGTGTGCTCATGGCTATCACGATGTGTCTTTATGTTTTTTGTCATAAAAAGTTTCGGCGCTATACGGAATCATTTAATCTAAAATCCATTTCAAAAGACTTAATTAAAAAAATCCTCAGCATTGGTATTCCTTCCGGCCTGCAATGGGTTTTTGAAGTAGGCGCATTTGCTTTTGCCGTGATCATGATTGGCTGGATTAGTCCCAAGGCACAAGCAGCACATTTAGTGGCTTTGAGCCTGGCGTCCATTACGTATATGATGGCAAGTGGATTGTCCGCAGCAGCAGCTGTGCGAGTTGGTAATCAATATGGTTTGAAAAGCAGGAGAGGAATACGGGTGGCAGGCTTTAGCGTATTTATGTTGGTCATTATTTTTATGAGTTTTTCTGCCACTTCGTTTATTGTTTTCAGAAATTTTCTTCCAACACTTTTTAATAAAACGCCTGAAGTAATTTCTGTGGCCTCTTCTTTACTAATTGTTGCAGCATTCTTTCAGTTAAGCGATGGTGTGCAAGTGGTTGCACTTGGTGCATTGCGTGGAATAAGAGATGTGAAGATCCCAACTATTATCACCATTATTTCTTATTGGGTGATTGGATTGCCCATGAGCTACGTGTTGGCTTTTAAATTGAATATGGGAATCCTTGGTATTTGGTACGGACTATTTCTCGGGCTTACCAGTGCCGCGCTACTCTTGTTCTTGCGATTCAATTTTGTAAGCAAAAGGATTTAAGGCGCTTTCGGACGTTTCACCACCACGCATCTAAAGCCCAACCAAAATTCAGGTTTCGTATAATTGTTTATTGCACCGGAATAACTATCCTTGGCATACTGGGAATAACTTCCGCCCTTTGCTATTCCTTTTACAGAGGTCATTTCAGCTACGTTTCCTTGAATATTAATACTTGTATAATTTGTAAAGAATCCCCTGTCTCTATTCACTATATGCAAAAAGCTTTCGCCATCCTTTTTCGTATCCAGTCGTCTACATTATGAATTGTTACCGGGCCGAATTTTTTGTCGGGCTGGTTATAATATTTCAATTCATATAAATGATACTTTATACTATCCGTCTTTGTCCTCCATTTGCAAAATTCAACTGCCTGCTCATAACTAATCCCTACAATTGGAAGTTTTAAATTGGCAATGATTCTTTCTTTGCTCTCCTTGTTCGCCAAACTATCTGCTTCGAATGGTAGTTGAATAGCGGTTGAGGTTCCATCCACTTTTAAAAAATCACACTTCTTACATTTCGTAAAAAGATAGTTCTCCGGAAGTTGATCTAAAATGGATTTACTGGGAAGAAATAAGGGATTGATGGTCGTATTGATCAGTTTTTGTTTTTCCGACTCAGAAATGGAATTTCCCCAAAAAGAGTAAAAAACGAATTCAGTAATATCCTGGTAATAGATAAATTCCAACCATTCCTGAACAAGGATTTCCGTTTGATCAATTAACATGGTATCCGAAATTTTGGAAAGGCCCCAATCCGTTTCCATTCCCTTTGGAGGAATAGCATTTTGTTGAGAGAATAAGCCAGTTGAAAATACTAAGAAAAGAAAAAGAGTTGGAAATTTCATGAACAATTAGGCTTCTTTCACAACAAATCCTGATTTCCTTAAATCCTTCCAAAAATCGGGATACGACTTGCGAACCACTTCCGGATGTGCGATCAACACATTATCGTATTTCATAGCTATTGCTGCAAATGCCATGGCCATGCGGTGATCATCATAGGTTTTGATGGGTGCTTTGGGTGCGTGTAAACCCGGTGTAGTCACTTGCATGGAGCAATCATCAATAATTTCTATATCCACTCCTATTTTAGCCAACTCTTCTCTCAATGCATACACACGATCCGTTTCTTTTATTCGCAAGGTATGCAATCCGTTAAAGTAAGAAGGAATATTTAACAATCCGCTTACAACAGCTATCGTTTGTGCTATATCCGGGCAATCTGAAAAATCAAATCCAAAATGCTCATTTTTTATATTCACTTTTTTCAGATGAATCCCATCATCTCCGTAGGTTGTTGTGACATTAAAAAAATTAAATAATTCCGATACGATAGAATCACCTTGCATACTCGCACTTTTTAATCCTTTTATTGTAAAATCAACCTCATCGGCCAGGGATGCAAATGCATACCAATAAGATGCTGCGCTCCAGTCACCTTCTACCATATAAGCATAATCCGAATCACCATTCCACTGATATTTTTGTTTACTTACAGAGATAGAGTTATCATGCCATGTACCAACAACTTCAAACTCCTCCATCATTTTCAAGGTCATGTTTATATAAGGACGGGAAGTAATTTCTCCTTTGAAATGAATCACCAATCCATTTTGCAATGCCGGTGAAACAAGCAACAATGCAGAGATAAACTGGCTACTGATGTTTCCAACAATTTCTAATTCTCCGCCTTTCAATGTTTTCCCTTCAATTTGCAATGGCGGATATCCTTCCTCTTCCAAATAGGTAATCTTTGCTCCAAGTTTGCGTAAAGCATCAACCAAAATACCGATAGGACGTTGCTTCATTCGCTCCGAACCGGTTAAAATACGTGTGCCAGGTGTGGTTGCAAAATAAGCGGTCAAAAATCGCATGGTGGTACCTGCCGGCCCCACATCATACGTACGTGTTTCTTTATTTTTATCAGATTGCAAATGCGCTTGATCAGCGGTTAATATTTCCTGCAGCGTTTGTGTGTCCTGAGCTGAAGCTAAATTTTCAATCGGAAATTTATCTTTTGATAAGGCCTGGATAATTAATGCACGATTACTTTCACTCTTTGATGCGGTAAGCTGGATGCTTCCCTTTAACTTCTTTGTTGGGTTTGATATGCTGTACATTTCGCTGTTTGATTTTAATGCCTTATCCAGCGCATCTACGCTGTCTTTATTTTCGCCTTGTTTCTCTTGAAGTACCGATGTATCTGGAGTTAACATTTCTATCTGAAATTTCCGTTGTTTATTTTACTATGAATATACCTCCTTTCAGGGAAGGCCTTATTAAATTATAAATTATTCTTTCAATGCTAACTGCTCCGTGTAATAGGTTAATGACTCGAAAATCAAGGCGCTGCTTACTTTCTTATTAATTTCACATTTTCCGATTGCTGATAGCAATGAAAAATTTAGTTGTCCTTTCTCATTCTTTTTATCATGCCCCATCAACTCCACAATATGCTGATGATTCATATGATCGATAGACAAAGCGCTATAACGGCTTAAAATAAAATCCGTAATTTCTTTCAGCTGATCGGGTGGAAGGCCGCAGGTTTTGTAAGACAGATAGGCTTCACAAATCATCCCAATGGCAATGGATTCGCCATGTAAAAATGAGTCTGTTTCCATTTCTTCCAGGGAGCAGGTTTCAATCGCATGACCAATGGTATGTCCAAAATTTAAACTTTTTCGTACGCCATATTCCTGCGGGTCCAGCATCACTACTTTGTTCTTAATTTTAACAGATGTTTCAATGAGTTTATCCAGAGCATCCAAATCTTCCAAATCCACACGCGTCACTTTTTTCCAATAATCTGCATCCGCTATCAGCGCATGTTTGATGATTTCAGCAAACCCCGATAATAACTGACGTTCGTCCAGAGTACTTAAAAAAGAACTGTTTACAAAAACTGCTTTGGGATTATTAAAAACACCAATCTCATTTTTTAAATGATTCAGATCAATGCCTACTTTTCCTCCAACTGACGCATCTACCTGGGACAATAATGTGGTAGGTATATTTATAAAATCGATTCCTCGTTTAAATGTAGAAGCAATAAAGCCACCCATATCTCCAATAACACCACCGCCCAGGTTCACAAAAAGTGATTTACGGTCGGCACCCAGTTCACTTAATGTGCCCCATATTTGCACACACACATCAATGTTTTTATTTTCTTCTCCGCTTTCTATTTCTATCAACTCTGCATCTTTAAAAGCCGGTATCTTTTCTACCAACGGGGGATAGCAATCTTTAAATGTGTTCTCATCCACCAGGATAAACAATTTGGAATACACATCTTTGTTTGCCTGAAAAAAAGTATTGATTTCCTTAGCAATATCTCTCGTAATAAATACAGAATAATCTGCGGATTTAATTTCCCCCATAAAAAATTTTGTGAGTCGCAAATATACTCAACACTTATTAAAGTGCTTGTTTTTAAACGGTTATTTTATCCAAAATACACGAACAAACTTATAACTTGGTGCCCTTTCCGACCCTTTTCTTGCCTGCTAAAAAAGTATCAGAATCCAGTCCAATACAAAGCTTTACCTATATTTGCAGGGTAAATCTAAAGCCAATGTTATCTTTTAATAATACAGAAGTTGCCTTTTCAGGTAAGACGAAGAATGATTTGAACCGCTCCTATTGGTTATTTAAAATGGTGAGCAACAGTGGGTTTGTAAAACTTGGAAAATCGCTGACAACCTTTGCCATTAATGCGCATTTGCCCATCAAAAAGATGATAAAAGCCACCATCTTTAAGCAGTTTTGCGGGGGCGAAACCATTGACGAATGCGATAAAACCATTGCCGAGCTTGGTAAATTTAATATTGGTACCATCCTCGATTATTCTGTGGAAGGAAAAGAAACGGAGAAAGACTTTGACGCCTGCACAGCAGAAACCATTGCCACCATTACGAAAGCTAAGAACAGCAATTACATCCCGTTTTGTGTATTTAAGGTAACCGGCCTGGCCCGTTTCGAACTTCTTGAAAAAGTGAGTGCCAGTTACAATACGCTTACACCAGAAGAGCAAAAGGAATACGGACGTGTTCAACTTCGTGTCAACACCATTTGCAAAGCCGCACATGATGCAGGTATCCCTATCTTTATTGATGCCGAAGAAAGTTGGATACAACAGGCCATTGATAACCTGGCCAACCAAATGATGATCTTGTATAATACTGAAAAAGCCATTGTTTACAATACGTATCAATTGTACCGCAAGGACAGGCTGGCTTACTTAAAACATACCTTTCAATTAGCATCCGAATCCAAGTATTACCTCGGGGCCAAATTGGTTAGAGGTGCCTACATGGAAAAAGAACGTGCCCGTGCTGCTGAAAAGGGATACCCTTCTCCCATCCACGATACCAAACAAAATACCGATACTGATTACGATGCAGCCGTATTGTTTAGTATTGAACATGCCGACCGCATTGCCATCTGTGCCGGTACACACAATGAAAACAGCTCTATGAAATTAGCGGAGCTCATGCAGCAAAAAAATATCAATCCACAGGATAAACATATTTACTTCTCGCAGCTATTGGGAATGAGTGATCACATCAGTTACAACCTGGCCAATGCCGGTTACAATGTTGCCAAATATGTTCCTTATGGTCCTGTTCGCGAAGTACTACCTTACCTTATCCGCAGAGCACAGGAAAACACCTCTGTAAAAGGTCAAACCGGAAGAGAATTGAGTTTGATTATAAAGGAGAAAGAAAGAAGAAGTAAGAATTAGAGTTTTAATATGCTGAGCTTACACCCGATTGGTTTTTAAAACCTGTCGGGTTTGTTTTTTAATTTAGGGAGCGAATCGTTAGTGCTTTCTATTTCCTTTTCTCCCGCTTTTCGCTTCAAGCTGCCTTTGCAATTCATCAGTAATTGAATTCTATTCTTTGTTGTTAGTTTAAGCATACTTTGCAAAGGCAGGCTTTCCGCTACAATCGGGGCTAGAAGAAAGTGAATACACTTATATTTTACTCTTCATTTTCCCCAACAAGAAAAATAACTACAACAGATTTAATTAACCTAGGTTACTTCAACGATACACTTCACCGATTATCGATCCCCATTCGCCGAATTTCACATAATATTTTTTCAAAAAACGCGAACCCTATTTGAATTTCTCCGTACTTTTGTTTTAACCAAATGGTTAAACTATTAAATTAAATGAAACAGTTAAAAGATACTTCTACGGAAGATAAAATCCTGGATGCCGCAAAAGAGGTGTTTATGAAATACGGCCTGTATGGCGCACGTATGCAGGATATTGCTGATACAGCCGGTATCAACAAAGCGCTCTTACACTATTATTTCAGGAACAAGGAAAAATTATTTGACCGCATCTTTGAAAATGCGCTTTCACGCTTTTTTGAAAGTGCTCAGGTTTTTGATGAAACCGATTTGCCCGTTAAGGACCGTGTATGCCAGTATGTGAGTCGCATTATTGATTTTTATGCCGAATACCCGCAAATGTCCATGTTCATTATCAAAGAAATTGGCAATAATCCAGAACTTTTTAAACAAAAAGTGATGGCAGCAAAAAAAAATAAGAGTTTCAGATTGATCCCTTCTTTGGAAGAAGCGATGCAAAAAGGCGAGATTGCTAAAATTGATACAGCCTTGTTCATGATTAATCTGCAATCACTTTGCAGTTTCCCTTTTCTCGCTTCCCCAATGTTTAAACATTCATTAAAATCCTATGGAAAAGACTGGAACACGGATTTCAGTACGGAAAAATTAAAAAAATCAGTTTACACCTTTATTGAAAATACACTTAAAAAAAATACGAATAAATAAAATCAATAGTACCTCAAGAAATGAAACAATTAACATTACTTCTATTAACAATCACTACGCTGGGATTTGGACAAAACAATGTGTTGTCACTCGACTCCTGCCTGCAAATGGCTAAGCGCAATTATCCGCTTATTAAGCAAAATGCATTGATCATCGAAAACGCTGACAATACCGTTAACGCTGACAATAAAGCCTGGTTACCAAAATTAGCATTTAGTGGTAACGCTACCTATCAATCAGAGGTCATCAGCTTCCAGGGAATTACTTTTCCGCATGATGCTTACGCCGCTTCTGTTGGATTGGAACAAAATATTTTTGACGGTGGGCAAACACACCAGCAAAAGAAACTGGATAAATTAAACGGTGAAAATTCACTGCAATTAAATCAGGTGGAGCTGTATAAATTAATCGACCGCATTACACAATTATACAGTGGTATCCTGCTGAACCGTGAAAATTTACATACCCTTCAAATTTATAAAAACGATGTTGACAATAAAAAAACAATTGTGACAGCATCCTTTAATAATGGTATGTTACTTCAAAGTGATGTAGATGTATTGGAAGCAGAAGAATTAAAAACAGAACAAA
>DASRRA010000012.1:0-4607 GCA_035696085.1 Bacteroidia bacterium
GTAGTTATATGTTTTTTCGGAACCAAGAATATTTTCAATTTCCGGCAATTGAATTTTTATGAGACGTGTCAATGCATCTTTCACCTGTTTTTGTTTGTAAAACAGTTGCCAACGGTAATCCATGTTTTGCCATTTGCAACCACCACAGGTTCCAAAGTGCCTGCAAACAGGCTCTGTTCGCTTGTCGGAATAGCTATGAATTGCTATGGCATTGCCTTCGCGGAATTTATTCTTTTTACGAGTTACCTGCACATCTACTACATCACCGGGTACGGCATTTTTTATAAATAATACCACATCATCTATTCTTCCAACTGCCTGTCCATCGGAACTTGCATCTATCACCTGTACATTTTCAATAATCGGCAACGGTTTCTTTTTACTTGTATCTCTCATGAATTTGCATTGTTTTTCTTGGGAAAAACTGTTGCAAAGTTACTACAAAACACTCAAGTTTTTCTACCTTTAAGGGTAAAATTCCGACACAATTAAACCGCATGGGTGCTTTTTGACCCAACGGGCAGAACATACGTCAATTAACTTTCACCGTTAAATACCTTCAAACTACCATTAAATAAGTTCAGTTAAAAAAAATATTTTTTTATGTCTTCAGGGATTACCTTTATGTTCAATAAAACCAAAAAGAATCAACTCATGAAAGCAGATCAACAGTTATCGGTTAAAGAATTGATCAATTTCTGGAACAAACAAAATATTCCGGTAGTTGGTATTTCGAATGAAGAAATTGAACGTGTTGTGTCAGAAAGATCTTTGTTTCTTCCTGATGATTTTAAGAAGTTTTATTGTATGGTAAACGGAATGAGTTCTTTTTATCCTACAAAAAAAATGGATGCGAAAGGTTTTTTATTTTATCCTGTACAAGCCATTGTTACAGCGAATCATGTACTTGAAAACCCGTTTGTATTGACACACGTTATTATTTTTGCTGCGTATCAGAACAAAAGCTGGTGGTACGGGATTGAAGTGAAGGATGATGGAAGCTATCTGATTGGCTTGGTTTCACCAACAGGTAAATTCAAAGCCATTACCAATTCCTTGGCAGAGTTCATCGAAATGTATCGGAAAGATGCTCCAAAATTGTACGATTATTTTGAAATGTATTCCTCTTACGAAGATTATATGATGTACACAACGGAGCAGAAAAAAGAAGTAAAGCAAAAAGCCAAAACAAAATCTATCCTTGATGAGGTTATGTTTTTCCCATCGTAAAATTGTTTTAAGTGTTTAATTAAAATAAAAAGCCTGATATCTCGTATACCAGGCTTTTTTATTAAATTTCATCAGATTGATTTCTTCAGTTCACAAAGATCGTTGTAAATTATTTCGCAGCTTTCACAAGAAATTCAAAACGTAACTTCTCCCATCCAAATTTTACCAAACCTGAATTATCTACATAAAACTGTAACGCTTCCAAAACATCATGTGTTTTTAAACTTTTTACTTTAAAACGCAATGCATCTTCGCTTTCTTTGTATTTAAAAGCACCCCATTGACTAGCTTCTTTATTTAAGATAACAGTAATATCACCACCATCTTTCGGAATGATTGTAAATAACGCATATTTACCTTTTGCCAATTTATGACCATCAATCATTACGTCTTTATTTACTTCAAATGTTGTCGCTTCATTAGCACCGGTGCGCCACACTTTATCATACTCTACTAACGTTCCCCAGATTTCACGTCCTTTTACATTGGGTGCGCTGTAATCAATTGTTATGGTAACGCCATCTTCTGTAGTGGCGGTTGTTTGTGCCGGTGGGCTCACACGTTTTGATTTATCTTCCTGCGCATACGTAGAAACTGTCAATAATAATAGTACTGCTGCAAAAGCTAATTTTAATGGGGATCTCATCTTCATCATTTTTGTTTTTAGGTTAATAATTGAGGTATAAATGTAGTAAAAAAACAATTCTTTTTTCGACAAATAGTGATAAGTGGCTATAGTAACCTATAATTAACAAACAGGATAATGGTTTATCAGTTTGGATTAAATTAACTTAAAAACTTTGATTACGCTGTTCCGTAGCTTTCACATTGATAACATGTGTTTCGTACAGCTGATCAACCGGTGTGAGGTAGTAATAGGGTTTGAATTCTCTAAAAAAATGTTTTACCCCCACATCACAATAGCCGCTGGCCCAGGTAGCATCTGCAAAATACCAGGTTCCATCGATCATTACTTTGTTCCAGGTGTGATTGGTAAAAAAATTTTTTCGTTCTTTTAACCGCTTTATTTTTTCAATGTTATTGCTGGCGGTACCAATCACTACTTCTGATTGAATACCGGCAATTTTACATAAAGCATTAAACAGCGCTGCATATCCTTCGCATACGGCTTTTTTGCTTTGCAGTACGCGGGTAGCGTAATCAAAATAATACTTTTCTTTCTTCTCAGCCAATTCTTGTTCTGTTGTATAGGTAAAACTCACACGGCTTGATTTCTTACTGTGATAAGCCACACAATCATAGCTGATATTATTGGTGATCCAGATAAAGATGGCTCTCACCTTTTCCTGTTGTGTGACAAAGGGAGCAAAGAGATCTTTCGCTAAAGCGGGAATGGTTTTGTATTTTGAGGATAGGCTTAAGGCGTGATTATCAACAGTAGTATAATTAATGGACGCGGTATAGGCGGTACGGTTTACCGACTCTGTATTAACCGCATCTTTTTCATGCTCTGGCTTGGCTGGCTCCGGTTCCTGTGCAAATAAGAAAACCGGGAGGCTCACCATTGCAATTAAAAACCTTATTTTTCTCATATCCAACACGAATCTACAAAATAAGAACGAAAGTCAGGTTTTCAAAGTATAACTTTTCACTATATTATTCTAAATTTGTAGTAATATACTCTAAGATCATGGAAACAAAGATAGAAAGCAAGATTTCGGCCCAACAAGCCATTGAATCAGAAGATCGGTATGGCGCTCACAACTACCATCCTATACCAGTTGTATTGGAACGTGGAGAAGGAGCCTATGTCTGGGATGTAAACGGAAAGCAGTATTTTGACTTTTTATCCGCTTACAGTGCCGTAAACCAAGGGCACTGCCACCCTGCTATTGTGAATGCAATGGTGGAACAATCCAAAAAGCTAACCCTTACTTCCCGGGCCTTTTATAATGATTCTCTGGGTGTTTATGAAAAATTCATTACTTCCTATTTTGGTTATGATAAGGTGCTTCCTATGAATACAGGAGCTGAAGCAGTAGAAACGGCTCTTAAACTTGCCCGTAAATGGGCCTATGAAAAAAAAGGTGTTGCGGAAAATGAAGCTATTGTTGTTGTTTGCAAAAATAATTTCCATGGACGTACCATTTCTATTGTTTCTGCAAGCAATGACCTGGATGCACGTAAAAATTTCGGGCCTTTTACACCCGGAATTATTTCTATAGAATACAACGATGTAGCAGCATTGGAAGAAGTATTGAAGGATAAAAACATTGCCGGCTTTTTGGTAGAACCCGTTCAAGGTGAAGCGGGCGTTATTATTCCGGATGAAGGCTATTTGAAAAAATGCTTTGAACTCTGCAAAAAAAACAACGTATTGTTTATTGCTGATGAAATTCAATCAGGGCTTGGCCGCACCGGTCGCATGCTGGCTTGTGATCATGAAGGTGTACATGCTGATATTTTAGTTTTAGGAAAAGCATTATCCGGCGGAACCTATCCTGTCTCTGCAGTGCTGGCGAATGATGACATCATGTTGTGCATACAACCGGGCCAGCATGGCTCTACTTATGGTGGAAACCCAATTGCCTGTAAAGTGGGAATTGCCGCATTAACGGTGTTAAAAGAAGAAAAATTAGCAGAGAATTCGCTCAAACTTGGTCAGCTCCTTTTAACTGAATTACAAAGCATACAAAAAGCACATCCGGGATTGGTAAAAGCTGTTCGTGGTAAAGGTTTGTTTTGTGCCATGGTGATTACACCAAAAGATGGGAAGACAGCCTGGGATGTCTGTATTGCTTTAATGAATAATGGATTGCTGGCTAAACCAACACATGGTGATATTATTCGTTTTGCACCTCCGCTTGTGATTACAGAGAAACAATTGATGGAGTGTGTAAATATTATTAAAAAAACGATTGAAACATTTTAAAACCTGTAAGGTTTAAAGGAATAGAAAGTAGATTCCTTTATCATTAAGAGATAAATTGAATAAAAAGAAACCTGACAGGTTTAAGAGATTCGCTTCTTAAACCTGTCAGGTGTTTATTTATGTAGTTTTTCACTGAAAGTTATTGTGTGATAATCAATAAAGTTAAACCTAACAGATTATCCTTCGAATAAACTTTAGCGTCAGTGTAAATGCGAGCGCGAGTTTTCATAAAAACTGTTCACACTCTTTCATGAATGCCTTCAGCGATTTCCTCTACCATTTTTTTACAAAATGCTGGTAAATCTTTTGGGGTGCGGCTTGTCACCAAACCTTGATCAACCACCACTTCTTCATCAACCCACTTTGCGCCGGCATTTATTAAATCCGTTTTGATGGATTCATAAGAGGTTACTTTTCTGCCTTTTAATTTGCCAGTCTCAATCAACGTCCAGGGACCATGACAAATAGCTGCGATTGGCTTTTT
>DASRRA010000013.1:0-6179 GCA_035696085.1 Bacteroidia bacterium
CTAAATGATAAAGGCAGAAGAACAAATATTTAATTTATTTCCTAATTGTATCCCAGTAAAGGGAATCAAAAGGAGTATAATATGCGATGTTTACCGTGGAAGATTTAGATTTATCCCAAACGTTCTATATTACATTCTGACAAAGTTTAGAAAAAAAAGTATTTCTGAAATTAAATTTTATTTCGAAAATAAAAATGATGCATTTATTGATGAATATTTTAATTTTTTAGGAAATAATGAATTCGGTTTTTTTTGTACAAAACAGGAGCAATCGTTATTTCCCAAACTTGATACAACCTTTGAAAATCCATTTACAGTGACTAATTGTATCATTGATATAGACCATTGCTCCAATTATGATTTAAAAAACCTATTTAAAGAGCTTGAACAAATACGCTGCCTCTTCTGGCAAATTCGTATTTACGAAAATTTTCATTTGAATAAAATAGAAAATATTTTTTCGTTTTCCAAAGATATTCATTTAAATTCGATTCATTTAATTACACCCTATCACAACGAAATGAGCATAGATAAAATAATACGCTTTTACAAAAAGTACCCTATAGCTCAAATCGATTTTCATTCAGTACCGGCACATAAACTGGATTGGAATAAAAAATTTAAACATCATCCTATAAAATTCCACAAAAAAAACATTTCTGATGAAAAACATTGTGGTGTAATAAACTCAAATTATTTCAACCCCACCTTGAAATTATTTGCTGAATCGCAAAACTACAATTCGTGCTTGAATCAAAAAATAAGCATTGATGTAAACGGTGAAATAAAAAACTGCCCAAGCATGAAGCAAAGTTTTGGAAATATTAAAAACACAAAATTGCAGGAGGTTATTATCCAAAAAGAATTTAGAAAATATTGGAATATAAATAAAGACCAAATAAACATATGCCAGGATTGCGAATTTAGATATATATGCACTGATTGTCGCGCATATCTTACAAATCCTGAAGATATATTAAGTAAGCCCTTAAAGTGTGGGTATAATCCATATACTTCCAAGTGGGAAGAATGGAGTAACAACCCATTAAAACAAAGTGCTATTAAGTATTATGAGCTATAAGCAATTGATAATTTTAGAAATATTATTTTTTTTCATCTCATTTGGGAAAATACAGAATGCATATGCACAGAAACCTATCTCTTGTGATTGTATGGATGCTATTTTATTGAATGTAAATAAAACGACAACTTATGGCTTAACACAGATACCTGAAGGATTTGGTAAACTGCAAGAAATTACAACAAATAACAAGCATAGTATAATAGCATTTGAAAAAGAGCATAATACTGCATGGTATTTATTGTCAATTGATTATTCGGGAGAATTAGTATTTGAAATAGAACCCCAGGATACGACGAATGATTGTGATTTTCTTGTCTATAAATATACAGATTCTTCATTTTGTGAAGGTTTATTAAATAAACAAAACACTCCACTAAGAAGTAATATCAGTAGAAATAGCGGTAAAAATAAGGGAATCACGGGTTTGTCAAATGACGCAGCTTATGAGTTTCAAGGTCAAGGGGAAGGGTATCCATTCTCCAAATCGATTCAGGTGAAAAAAGGAGAAAAATATATGCTGGTAATCGACAACATTTCTACCGAAAGAAAAGGACACAAGATTTATTTCAATTATTTGAAGCCAGTTAAAATAGATGGCATTGTATTGAATTCCGATTCAATCCCCTGTTTCTCTGAGATAAAATTGGTCGATAATAAGGGAACAGTGGTAAAAAAAACAGAAAGTAACAAAAATGGAACATATGAAATTAATGCACTATTAAAAGAAAACATAGGGTATAGTCTAATTTACATGAATGATAGTTCATTTGTTTCAACCGCAACCATAAACACAATAAGTTTAAAAAAAAACAATACATTTCCAAATATTAAAGTTGTTCTTCCCAAACTAAAAAAAGGGAATAAATATCAATTAACTAATATTAATTTTTACAGTGGCCTAGATAAATTACTACCAGAATCCTATACATCTATTGAATCCATATATCATTTATTAAAAAAAAATCGAAAAATGGTTATTCAAATAGAAGGACATGTAAATGCTGCCGGAGAGATCGGAAGGCCTGAAATAGACAAATCCGATGAAGTCTTTCAAAAATTATCACTAGCTCGAGCAATGGCTGTTTATGATTATCTCATAAAAAAAGGGATTTCGGAAGAACGAATAATAGCAATTGGGTTGGGTGCAACAGAAATGATTTTTCCTTTTGCAAAAAACGAAAAAGAAGCTAGCGCCAATAGGCGTGTGGAAATCAAAGTAGTTTCAATTAATGGGGAATAGAAAATGAAAAAAAATCGCCATAATAAAATAAACATTCATGAAAACGAGAATCACCTTTATTATTTGGATCTTTTCAGTAACTATTTCATTAGGACAAGATTCAAGGAAATATTTCCAACTGACGGCTAAGGCAGATTCCCTTTACTACGCAAAGGACTATAAAAGTTCGGCTATGGCATTTTCTTCTGCTTTTAAGTTGAACAATTGGAATGGATTGAGAGACGATCGATACAATGCAGCTTGTGTATGGGCATTAGCTGGATATCCAGATAGTGCATTTTTTCATCTATATTTTATTACAACAGTTATGAAGTATAGTGACTATCAACATATATCTACTGATTTCGACTTAAAATCATTGTACAATGATTTCAGGTGGGATAGTCTAATTGATCAAGTGAAAAAAAATGAGGATGAAGCGGAAGCAAAACTCAATAAATCTTTAATAAAAAGATTAGATACTATATATGACACTGACCAAAAATACAGAAGACAAATACCTAATATCGAAAAAAAATACGGGTTAAATTCTAAAGAAATGAAAGCTCACTGGAAAATAATTAATGAGGTAGACTCAATAAATTTAGTTAAAATTGAAGAGATCGTGAATGAATTTGGATGGTTGGGGAAAGATATCATTGGTTCAAAAGGAAACAGTACTTTATTTCTTGTCATTCAACACGCTAATCTTATAACATTGAAAAAATACTTGCCGATCATACAGGATGCAGTGAAAAAAGAAAATGCATCTCCAACAGATTTGGCTCTTCTTGAGGACAGGATTGCATTGGGAGAAGGGCGAAAACAAATATATGGTAGCCAAGTTATCCGAGATCCTAAAACACACAAATGGATAATCGCTCCAATTGAAGATGAAAAAAATGTTGATGAACGAAGAGCTAATATTGGATTAGAACCCTTAGAAAATTATGCGAAAAATTTCGGTATCGAATATACCCATCCATAACATAACATTAACATCATTAAGCAGTGTTTACTGTAAAACTGTAACAAAAATGACAAATTTCTCACTGCTAGGCACGTTTTATTCAACCCGCCCTATTTTGATTACACCTTCATGCGATCTTTTGGCTTTTACGCGAAGGTAGACACCGCCTATGATGAGTATGGCAATCACAACAATTGCGATAAGCGCGAGAATAAGTCCTTTCTTTTTCATGGCTCTAGTATAATGGGGTTACTAATCCTTAAAGGTAATCAATCCTTCCCGTCTTTCAGGGTTCTGTTGTTGTAAATCTTTGTTAAAAGTATAATCGCTTACCACTTTAACACTTAAATAAAACGATAAAACGATCATTATGATACTTATTATTAAATTAATAAAGAAATACAGGTTGTCTTCACGTAGTAATCCATTGAGCGATTCCAAACTCCTTAGGATAGACCAGATTCCCAGTACAAGATGCATGTTTCTTTTATAATTATAAATGCAATAAAATAATATAGCTGACACAATCATTGTTATCGGCGGAAAGGTGTACAGCATTCTACTGCTTATATGCCTACCATTCTCTATGATAAGAATCATCCCATGAACAACTGTTATTGCCAGCAAAGAAAGCAAAATCACATTCATTCCCTTGTACTTCTCCCGTTTTTCCAGTGTAGGTATCTTTCTTACAATTTCAGCAATATCATGAATTTTAAACGTGGATGTGGCTATGATGTGATCGTATATCTCCTGGTGCGTTTTCCCTTTTTTTACTTCTGTTTCGACGTATTTATCTACGCGTTGTTTTTTCATTGTTTCTATTGTTGACTTATTTGCTTGCCTCCGTCACTCCTATCATTACTCCAAAATCTCCATCTGTTTGTATCCAATTCTTTTGTGGCAGATAGGTTCTCGATACAAAGCCATCCAAATACAACGCATTTCTGCAGCCTCTGTTTTTAAAATACATAGCAAAGTCATAAAAGTTTATTTCTTTTTTTGACATGGCAAACAGTATTCTTCCATCAGGTAAGATACCCGCACCATTGCGAATATTGAGGTTGGAGGATCCCTGCTTAAAAGCTGTATTGACTTCCCCGTTATGCAGAAGCATTGGCCCTGATTGCGTGGCATATTTAATATTCTTAACTATTCTAAAATCAGTAGTCGAACAAACCATTGCTTTATTTTCATCTGTTATATACAAAACACCATTGGGCTGCATGTAAAAATTTCCTTTCCCATGGGTTGTATCCAGTGGAGAAAGTGTTGTATGATTTTCAATGTATAATCCTTGCGGGGAATTATCTTTCTTGTACATTCCGCCATTCATAGCGAATATCAACTTTTGTTGTTTGCTCTCAACATGCAAACGCAGGGTATTCAAATTTTTTAAGAATTCTCCATTATCATTTTTTAGATAAAACTGTATTTGATGAGTATCTGGGTCGGCAATAAAATCAATTATTTTTTCAGCTTCGCTTAAATTCGATTGAATTGTAAATGCACTGCACAGGAATGCCAATAGAAAAATAAAAACAGAAGAAATTTTAAATATAGTGATACTCTTTATTTTCATTTCAAATATTTATCAATTTCATTCGCCTTTACATTCGAAATAAATTTTTTAAGTTTAGAAGTTAATTTTACTTTATTTTCAGGCGTTTCCAGGTAAGCAGCAAACACGTTGAGCGCAACCGGTATATCTAGTTTTTTTGTTTCAACTGCGGGTTTTGCAAGGCTGGCCAGGTATACATTAAACAAAAGCAGGTTATCGCCCTTACACAGCTCCAGTACATTGCCATTGAGATCAAAGGAAAACTCTGATGTTTTATCCATCCAGGTTAAGATAAAGCGTATGCAATCGTCATACGTTTTGGAATTATCATTTAAGGGATGCTCCAGCACATAATTGATAGCAGTTAGCAAACAAGGCTCATCGCGATTTATGACTCTTGCTGTTTGCCTGTAAACACTATCGCAGGTTAAAACATCCTGAGCGTACGTATTTACAGCAAAAACAGAACAGAGAATAAGCAAAATACTTTTTTTCACAGTTATATTTCAAAAAGTTTATCTGTAGAGAACCTTAGCAAATATAAACTAATTTAACATCAAAAAGGTGATCTTTTCAGATCACCTTTCTTTTACTAAACTAAACTAAAATTGTTTTCTTGGGCGTTTTTCTCGTGTAAAATTATTTTTCCGATCGCCTCCCTGGTCAGATGAATTACCTCTTGCTGCAATTCTTTCCGGACGGTCATAGGATTTGTTACGTTCTCCGTAAGAGCTTCTGTCGCTGTTGCCATAGCTTTTGCTAAAGCCACCACCGTTACGTGATCCTCTTCCACTACCAAAGCCACCTTTGTTTCCGTAACTGCCTCCGTTGTAAGAACGTTTTCCTTCATAACCACCGCCACGAGATGATTCTGAACCGCGTGATTCTATGCGTACATTTCGATTATTGTAACGAACATTTTTGAATGTTCCCGAAATGATCTCCGCTGCTTCTGATTTTACTTCAATAAAAGAGAAGCTGCTTTTTACTTCCACGCTTACGATTGAATCTGTAGAAACACCGGAAACTTCTGAAATGTATTCTTTCATAGATGTTCTGTCCAGGCTATCCAACTCCCCAAGGTTGATGAATAATTTTGTGATTCCCGGTACCGAACGTTCTCTTTCTCTGCCAGAAGATGAAGCATTCAAGTCAGGTGCATTTTTATAATAATCTAAAAAGCGGTTAAACTCCGTAGAAACAAAACGTTTGATGATGTCTTCTTTACTTAACTCTTTTAATTCGTCATATATTTTAGGCATGTACGCCTCAATTGCAGTCTCATTTACTTCCACGTTGTGAATTTTCTTCACAAGGCTAAACAATTGTTTTTCACATGCTTCAA
>DASRRA010000014.1:0-17406 GCA_035696085.1 Bacteroidia bacterium
AAGAACACGCCTTTATCTTTGCTTCCACCATAAACTGTAGTTCCATATAATTTACCATCAGTTCCTAGCAGCATCAAGGCTTCCGGTCCATCTCCTGAAGGAGTTTTATCAAAATCAAACTTTTTGTTCCAGGTTTGAAATGCCGGATCATATTGGTATATGGTCCCATTTTTATGGGCGCCACCAGCTTTTGTTACACCGTAAAACATTTTATCATTTGCCTGTGTTAAGCCACCAACCGGAATGCTTCCGCTGGGTGATTCATGAAAATCAAATATTTTTTTGAATGCGGATGTTGTTATATCAAAGGTATATAGTGTGCCAGAGTTATCCATGCCACCATTGTATCCCAAGCCATAAAGCGCTCCATTTTTTGCTTGTACCAAGGAGGCGATAGGATATCTTCCTGTAAAGGATGAGGCTTCATCAAACTCAAATTTTTTGGTGAACTTGGATGCCTTGATGTCGTATTGATACAAGATTCCATCTCCGTATGTTCCGCCATATTCTGTACCTCCATATAAGTTTCCATCATTCGCCTGCATGAGCCCGCGTGGATGACTTCCTCCTGCCACATCATCAAAGTCAACGATCACTTTGTAAGCTGCCGTAGAGGGGTTGTATTGAAACAATACACCAAAGTCATTGGCGCCACCATTGGTAGCTGTTCCATACAGATTTCCATCAGTCGCTTCTACAAGAGATCCAAAAGGAAAACTTCCTTTTTCTGTTCCGTTAAATTCAATTTTTACAGCGTAACTAGAAGTAACCGGATCAAATTCGAATAATGTTCCAAAATCATCTTTCCCTCCTCCACTGGTTAACCCGTATATTTTTCCATTCTTCGCTTGTGTGATTAACCCTAATGGATTGGATCCGTCCGTAGCTGAATTAAAATCAAATTTTTTCTGATAGGTGGCTGTTTGTATATCATATGAAAAAATAACTCCATAATCATTGGCTCCGCCTCTTGCTGTTGCCCCGTAAAGTTTTCCATCACTACCTTCTATCACACCGCTTTCAGGCCCTGCTCCATCGCTTCCATCAAAATCATGTAATTTTTTATAGGTTTTTGCAACCGGGTCAAACTCGAAAAGAACCCCGGCATTGTGCACTCCTCCTTTGGACGTAACACTATATAATTTTCCATTTTTAGCCTGAATAAGGGTTCCGTTGGTATTGGCTCCATCTGCCAGGTTATCAAAATTCAATAAGCGCTCGTATTGCTTGGTAGCCGGATCATAGCGAAAGAACACGCTAAAGGCGTCAAATGTACAGCAGCTGCTTGTCATACCATATAATTTCCCATCGGAAGCCTGCAATAGACGAGCCTGGGGGTAATCTCCATCAAAACGAAAAAAGGATTCTTTTACAGTGTAGTTATTACCAGATCCATCTAATTTAAAGATGGCTCCTGCGTTGTATTGTGCACCTGAACCGGCAACACCCCATATTCCTGTTTGTGCGAATGAGAATAAGCTGCTAGATAAAAGGGCGGAAAGTAGTATTTTCTTCATGCGTTACTCATTTAATGGTTTCAAAAAATTAAGAGCGAACCCTTAAATTACCATTAAATGGAAGAAAATGCAAAATTATTCGCTGAATAAAGTATTCCTGAATATGAATACTGATTGCTGCTTAATGATTATTGTCGTCTTTTAAGTACATGGCAATTGTTTCATCAGGGGAACCTATATGTTTTAATTCGCCATGTTTTACATAGGCAACACGTTGACAATATTTTTTGATGGTTTCCATGGAGTGGCTGATGAGAATAACAGTTTTCCCTTCTATCCAGCTCTTTTCGAAAATCTTAATTGCTTTTTCCTGAAACTTAAAATCACCAACAGCAAAAATTTCATCTAAAAACATGATGTCTGCACCTGCGTTAACTGCAATAGAAAAGGATAAGCGGGCAAGCATACCGGAAGAAAAGAATTTGATCTTGGTATCAATGAATTCTTCCAGTTCCGCAAATTCAATTATTTTATCAAATAGTGCGTCTATTTGTTTAATTTTTAATCCTAATACAGAACCTGAAACATAAATATTTTCTCTGGCAGTAAGTTCATGGCTCATTCCTACACCTAGGTTCATCAACATTGTAGAGCCTTGTATTTTCAAATATCCTGTATCAACCGTGTAGACACCCGCAAGCATTTTTACCAATGTTGATTTACCACAACCATTTCTTCCGATTATTCCAAAACATTCTCCTTTTTTTATCTCAAAACTCATCATTTTAACGGCTTCCACACGCTTCGGTGTTGGTCTGTTAAAGATGGTAAACAAACGTTGTTTAACAGTGTTGTGACTATCCTCTGTTATTAAAAAAGTCTTACTTATATTTTTTGCAACTAAAGCAATTTCTTCCATTATCCTATAATTTTTCCGCAGCTTTACTGCCCAATTTATTTAACATATATAATCCAATCAAAAGAAAAAGTGTAGCATATATAAAGCACCATATAAACAGGTCCCATTCAGGTAAATGATGATTCAAGGTTACTTCCCGTGCATTGATGATGATACCGGCTATCGGATTAACGTAATCAACACCTGGTAAGGCTTTTCTGAAAACATCCAGTTTAAATAAAATGGGAGATATCCAAAAACCCAATCCGACAATAATTATCCAAATCTGGTGAATGTCCTTTGCAATAACGTAAAGTGAACTTATAATAAGTGAAACACCCAAGGAAAGTATAACCAAATTCAAAATAACGGGCAGCAGAAAGATGAGATGCCAGGATACATATTGGTTAGAGTCAATGAACAAGAAATATATAAAAAACATCAGTAGATTAAAGAACATTCCGATGAGATTACTTCCGATCACCGATAAGTATATTTCAATCTTATTCATATTTGTATATTCATACAGATATTTTTTCGTTGCCAATATGGCCGTAGTTCCTGAAGTACTTTCTACGAAAAAACCCCATAGGATAAAAGCAATGAATAGAAAAGAAACAAAATGAGGAATTCCAGTCTTCATTACCACTTCAAAAGCAATGTAATAAATCAAGATATCAGAAATCGGTTTTACTAAAGCCCATAGTAAACCTAATTTATTTTCATAATATCGCAGTTTAAATTCGATTTTTGCAAGCAACCAAAAACGTTCAAGCTTATTCGTCCCTTTAAACCAATCATTAATTATTTTAAGTATCATATTTCATTTTAACTCTTTTCCATTAATAAAATCAATGGAATAATCATAGCCATTTTCGTTTTGAGTGCAAATTTAGTATAAAAAATTAATTTTATCTTAATATACCGCGATTTATTACTTAGATGGAGTGAAGCCGAAAAACGCCGAGAGGGTGAAATTATTACATCAATCTATTATTTATCTGAACAATCTTTTTATAAATAGAAGTATTCTTTTCAAAACAGGATTAGCCTTAGCAAACAGTATCAGTTTTCTGGAAATTATTCTTATCAAATAAATATTTTGAAAGCGTAAATTTTCCAGCGTTGAATTATCCATACTTAAGGGTGCTCCATTATTTGTTATCAACGATTGAATTTCTTTATCAACCGGCTTCACAAATTTCTGATGTTTGTCCAGTATTTTCTGGTAGTAATCACTTCGAACATCGGAGTCAACTTTCTTGATCATGGAATTTTCTCGTACGCGATAATAAAATAAAATCTCCGGTATCGCGACACCGTTGTAGCCCATTGCTTTCATATGAATTACGCTTTCATAATCTTCAAGACCAATTTTAAAGCCGGGATCATTTAGTCCGCCTTTTAAAAAGGATTCTCTTTTATACACAAGCGAACTTGAATTGATTGTATTGTGCAAAAAAATAAGCGGTGGTTCCGGGTTAAAAGTCGGCCACACATTTTTTGAATTACCAAAATATTGCGTCCATGCCCCTACAAAATCTACATTTTCATATCCTTTCAAAATGTTGATAGCCTTCTCATAATAATCCGGTGCTACCTTGTCATCCGAATCCAAGTATGCTAAGAAATATCCATTAGCTTCCTTTGCTCCTAAATTGCGTGTGTCCGCCAACCCTGTATTTACTTTATCAATTATCTTTATCTGTTTATTCCCCCTGTATTTATTCAGCTGCGTTAAGCTATTCTCATCTGTACTTCCATCATTTATGAGAATGATTTCTTTTTCTGGATAGGTGGATTTCAAAACAGAATCAATTGTTTCATGGACGTAACTTCCCATGTTGTAATACGGGATGACGATAGAAAGGAGCGTATTCGTTTTTACGACAGCCGTTCGGTCAACTGAAACAACCGGATATTTTCTAACAAAAGGAAAATCCTTTTTTATTTCTGAATGCTTATTCACTATAGCAACAAGCAGTTTTATTTTTTGAGCGTACACCGACGCATATGAATAGTGTCTCCTGATCCGGTCGACCGCGTGCGCTGAAATTACTTTTCGTTCTTCTTTATTCAATTTTAATACAGTATTCAGGGTGTTGCTAAAACTATCCGGAATTGTATAATCGAAAACAAATCCATTCTGTTCATGAAGAACGATTTCAGCTTGTCCACCCTGTTTTGATACAATCAGGATTTTGCCTTGCGACATTAATTCCAACACAACATAAGGCAGGTTGTCTACCGTGCTTGGCACAATAAAAATAACCTGTTGTGCAAGCAGCTGAACACGTTGCTGGGGCGATATACTTTCTCTTAATACAAGCAGCTCCCTTTTTATATAGGATTTGTATTTCTCCGAAACAATTTGCCCCATTGTTTTATTTAACGGAGGATAAATAATATCCTGTCCCCCAATCATACTGAATTTATTCGTTAACCCACCATCCCATAGTTTTTTAAACTCCTCTAAAATTTTGAATGTTCCTTTCTGACCGGATAGTTTTCCATAAAAAGTGAGGTCATTATTTAAAAGTACCTGATTCAACTGGTTTTGCTGTGCCTCTGTAAAATCAAACTGAAAAGGGTTTACAACAACGTGAACATTTTTATTATCAATTACAAATCTTTTTTCCAGCTCATCTAAAATATAGTTGCTTGGGGCAATCACCAGATCTGCGGCTTGTATGCAAAAGCGTTCCATTTCCCCGATCCAGTAATTTGGCTTTTCATAGATTGGAAGTTCATTGTATTCCATGTACAGAAAACTAGGAGAATGTACGGTAATAACGACTGGTATATTTTTACACCAATCATACAGACAGGCTTTGAATTGCAATAAAAAATACCCGATGCCTTGGTAATCCTGTGATTCAATTATATCGGGTTTTCCTTCTCTTTCAATAAATTGTTTCAGAATAAATGCAAATTCATAACTGACGTGGGTAATGTTACCTAGAAATTGATATGCACTTGTAAATGATGGATTAAACCTAACGATACGTGCTTCTGATAGTTGTTGAACAACTGTTCCCTTAACTGTTGTATCACTGATAAACACCGTTACCTCGTGGCCATTTTCAGAGAGCATAAGGCAGGTATGGTAACAGTAGGTGCTTATTCCTCCACCAAAAAAAGGTGGGTATTCAGTGGTAAGAATCCAATACTTCAATTTTTATATTTTTTTACGTTATTGTCAAAAAGTGAACGGAAGCTTCTTTTGCCTGTCAGAACTTTTAAGATATGGCCAAGCTTTTTATACCACGAAGGAAGTATCTCATACTCATTGCGGTAAAATTCAATGATCTTGGTAGATTCATCCAAGCTTTTATATATTTCCAGATATTGTTTTTGATTTCTTAAATCTTTCTCCATCAGCAACATTCTTCCTCGCAATTGTTTTACTTCTTCTATAAGCTGTTTATATTCGTTTAATTGGTAATAGTGATCGGGAAGGTCCTTTCGAAATGTATTTTCAACTTCACTCAACGTATTGATTCCCGATAAAGCTATGCTGTCATTTAAAATAATAAAATCAGCGCAGTAATTTTTTTCTAATAACTGATGATAATTTCTGGAAAGCATATTTAAATCATCATTCGCGTGAAAGTAGGAGCTATTTTTTGTATTAAGTTCTGATGACATGTTTATCAGCTCCCATCCGTCATATCCTTGTGAGATAATATAATCTTCAAGTTTTAACAGCTGTTCTTTAACTCTTACTGAATCATTCGTGTTTAAAAATACCATTGGTTTATTTTGTACGATTTTATAATTGGGATGAAAAAAATAATGAAGTATTAATTCCTTCCAATTACTCAATGACTCGAAAAAAACAGGATCGTTTTCTGAAAAATTAAAATAGATAGCAAAATATACATCTCTAACATCCACTTTATAGCTATGCAAAGAATTTAATGTTAGCTTTTCAAAACATGACAGGTTATTAAAGTTAAGTGCATAGATAAAAGATTCCGCATGATAAACATTTCCGGCTAACAAGCTATAATCAGAAGTAAGAATTACAGGGGTATTGATCATATTCCTTTAATTAAGTAGCCTTGATCAAGCGCAATCCAACAGAGCATACGCTCCCATGAATGCGTGTAGGTTCCGTTTATATTATCCAACACATTTCCTTTTTCCAACGTTGAACGAACTTCCAGTGCACTGTATTTTGAAAAAAATGACTGCATTATTTCTGCTCTTATCCAAAACATTGTTCCTCCAATGAAATCAAAATTATTTAGTTTTAACTGATGTTTTACGATCAATGCTTTCAGGATATCCTTGTTGTTATTATCAAAACCTGTTTTCTTATCATACTCATTGACGATAAATTCCTTCGCGCCCAGAATTCCGACCTGCTGTTTTTCCCTGAATGCTTTTACGATTGTAGTTAAGTTAGAAGGCTCTATGATTTTAAATAGTTTTTGTTTCCAAACATCGCCAAGCGCTGAGTGAGGACTTTTTTTATCATGCAGCAGAACAAGATAATCTAATTTAATACGAAGTTTAATAAACAGATCCAGGCTTGTCAGCTTACCACCAATATCTTTTCCAACATTTGTGGTTTGTGTAATAAAGGAAGAAGGGTAAGTGGTTTTTAGATTTGCATACAACTTTTCTTTGCCTGGTGCATTGATGCATATATTGAAAAAGAATATCGTGTTGAAGGATTTAAATACCTTTAATCGCTCTTTAATAAATTCAAAAGAGTCTTCATAATAAATATGAAGGATAACACCTATTTTACTATTTTCAATATCCATTTTGAGGTGATGTGCTATCAATTGGGTTATTCAGAAGAATGCTTCTGTTTTTCTTCCGTTATCATTTCGAATTGAAAATTTTCTTCCAACTCGATAATCGTTTCGTAATCGCTTATGCTCAATTTTTCTATACTTTTTTTAAAATTCATTCCATCAAAATGATTAATACCCTGCTGGGAGATATCCAATACACGATATCTTTCATTTTCTGCCGGAATAATTTTATTTTTTCTCAACACATCACCTATCGCTTTGTCCTCGTATAACTCCGTTTTCACTTCGCTTTCCATTTCTTGAATATGAGTAAGTGCTTTTCTGCTTAAAAAATATCCGTAACCGCCACCGCACCAGGAGCCTATGTAAGGCAGTTCATACGTTCTTTCATTTAATTCCGGTTTTTCGCATTTTCCTGCATGCCATTTCCGGTTCAATTCATTTTCATTTAACCCTACTGTTTTCCCGAAATAATCATAATTCCAAAAATAGGTTGAATATAAATTCTCAATGTTCACATAGCAATCGTCGTCAATTTTATATACATAATCATAATTGGTATTTTTCAAAACATATTGATAAAAGTAAAAAACTTTTGCCGGCAGGCTTTCATAATTATCCTGACAAGGTACGTATAATGTATCATTTATCAGCAGGCAGGACGTTAATGAAGGATCGGCGATAACGATGTAATAAGGAAGTCCGCATTCCTGCATCTCTTTTATCCAGGAATTTTTTATTGATCGAATTTTATGTTCATTTTTCTTACAGGAGATAATACCAATTACTATTTTATAATCAAAACGTTCGTACAAGGGCTTAAAGTACGCTTTAGGTACACTGCCAGATGCTATTACACTGGCAATGCACCTGTTTTTACCATCCTTCATTCGTGCAGCATCTTGCGACATTGCTATTTGCTTCATGCGATAAAGTGCTGTGGATTCGGAAATAAATAAATAAGAGGGTTTTTTGAATGCAATCATTAAATGAAATGCCCAATCTTCATGGTTTGGTAAATTCACATCAAAAAGCGTTTTCCCGATAATCGATTTTTTAAAAAGAAAACAATGAACAGGTATAGACAATGTTTTTTCCCATTCCTCTATCAAATCTGTCACAGGATCACTCGTCAATTCAACTCTGCTGTATGTCCATTTATTTGATGGATCTCCATCTTCAAAACATTCATATTTCGAATACGTGATATCCAGTTCCGGATTATCCGCAAACGCTTTCACCGCGGTACTGAATTTATTTTCTGACAATACATCATCCGCATCTAAAAACTGTACATAGTTTCCCGTTGCATGTGCTATACCAACGTTTCTCGTTGCACCCAGCCCTTTGTTAGTTTGTTTAATATATTTAACCTGGTTGAAGCGCTTTTGCAAAAAGTCAGCTATATAATCCGTATTATCAGTGCTTCCATCGTTTATTAATATAATTTCGAAATTAGAATACGTTTGCCTAAATACGGAGTAAACGCATTGCGATAAGTAGTTCGATTGATTGTAACAAGGAATAATTACAGATATTTTCATACTGTTTTCCAAACCACTACGGATCAGTTTTAACCTGTTTTCATGAAATGAAATAATCTCATTCCCATGTTCCAGGGTTTTAAACCAGTTCATCATTTGATCCTCCGCTTCAAAGCTGGAATACCCAACTGAGTCCGGGTGATGTACAACCACTCCATCATCAATGATACTCAACAATCCCATTTTTTTGGAATAAAAACCTTTTACAATATCTATCCCCCATCCGTATAAATTCAACTGTGTATCAATTGTTGATATGGCGGCTAACATCTTCATGTTTGCAAAAAACATAAATCCTTCAACAAAATCGACGATCCTCCAGCCATCCGCATTTTGTTGTTTACATTGAAAATGACTTCTACCGGTTGACGCAGGAGAATAGACTCCTATTTCACCAACTTCTCCGGAAGAAAGATTTGCAAACATCTTGGCAGCTTCTTTTTCAGTTACGATAACATCCGAACAAATAAACAGCAAGTATTTATAATTGTTGTTCTTTGCATATTCGTAGGCGTGATTATAAAGACCGGAGTAATATATATTGGGCAGGTTTACAAATTCCTCATCCTTGATCATCGAGCCTGAATCAAAAACTTTCGTATTCACATAAGCGGAAAATGTTTTAAGAAGCACTTTTGCATTTTCATTGTAATTATGATTTACAATTGCGCAAAAAGTTTGCTCTCTATACTTAGAAGCTGATTTTGGGGAATTTAATCGCAGTTTGCGTTTTAAAAGAAGCGTTTCAATACTCGACTGTATTCTCTTAAAAAAAACGAATGAATTTTTTTTCAGAAAAGTAGAATTCTTTTTTTTTGAGAATAATTTTGTTTTAATTATTCCCAACAAGCTTCTATTTACGTATGTTGTATGATACCATTCGCTAATCGCCTTTAGCCTTATAATTTCATTTTTTAACCTGATAATTTCTTTCTCTTGGCTATTCTTATCCATTGAGATGAGATTTTTTCGAATTATGCATCGATAATGTTTTCATATGCACGGATCATATTTGAAACTGTAAATTCAGAAACAATTTTATCTCTTGCGTTTACAGACATCTCTTCTCTGAGCTGCTTATTTTTTAATAATAGTTCTATTCTATCAGCAAATTGCTCCTCCATGTGATCACCATAATCAATCAGAAATCCATTTTTTCCATCTTCAATCAATTCAGGAATTCCACCAACATTTGTTGCAATACATGGTACTGACATGGACATCGCCTCTAAAATAACAATCGGCAAACCTTCCATTTCCGAGCACAAAACCAACAGGTCATTACTTTCCAGCACACCTTTAACGTTTTCTTTATAGCCTTTCAACAACACATTTTCTTCCAATTTTCTTTTTTTAATCTGCTGCTGAATATCAAAATACATTGGCCCATCCCCCACTATTTCGAACACAACCTTGGATTTATCCACTTTTGAAAAAAGCGCTTCGGCCATCGTAATTACTTTTTCAGGATGTTTTTCATAGCTCAGGCGACCTATAAAAACAACCTTAAATACTTTGTTAACGGTGGTGATCTCTTTCTTAAATTTTTCAATATCTATACAATTGTGAATAACATTTATCTTATCTGAAAGGACATTGTATTTATCGATCATATATTTTTTTAAATACTGATTGATCGTAATTCGCTTGTGCAAAAACGAATCGTAAGGATTGGAATATTCTGGAAAGCCACCACCTTCTTTTGCACCACCCTGTCCGTGGAGGATATCAACTACCTTGATATAGGGGAATTTATCTTTTATTGCAGGCAAACATGTGTATCCTATCGCGCTATTTGAAATAACAACCACATCAATGTTGGCTTTTTCGATGTATTCCAGTATCAAATTGTTGTATTCCCAAAAGAATTCCGCTTGTTTGAGTATTGCTCTAACATGAAACAAATTTTTTGTATACTCTTTAAACCTATACTCCCATTCATTATCGGAAATCTCTGTCGTTATAAAATGCAGCGTATATTTTTTCTTATCAATGTACTTAGCAATGGTGAGATTAACCATATCGCCACCTCCGACCGATAACCATGGAACGATAAAAAGAATT
Source organism: Bacteroidia bacterium (assembly GCA_035696085.1). GTDB lineage: Bacteria > Bacteroidota > Bacteroidia > 2-12-FULL-35-15 > 2-12-FULL-35-15 > 2-12-FULL-35-15. The sequence goes on from DASRRA010000014.1 coordinate 10,733, forward strand.
TGTTTTTTAATAATTTTCTTATCAAAATTGAGAACAGCTTTTTCAAATGCTTCTTTCTGACTAACGACAACCTCTTGCTTAACCGTTCGCTTTATATATAAACCATGTTTATTAATCGAAATTTTGGATATTTTTTTAATTATCCCTTTACTTCCAGAAACGGAATATATCTTTTTGGCTTTGTTAATTTTAATATTGATATTTTCCGACAATTTGCTGATACCTCTTTTCCTGTAGTTGTCTAATATTCTTTTCCAGTCTTCAGCTGCGCGTATATTAGAGTGTTTTTCTATGACATACTCATAGGCGTCACTTGAAATTTTGACCAGGGAAGAACGATTATTGTAAGCGTACTCAATTTTGTCCATCCAAGATTTGTAATCATTTTTTGCCAAAAAACCTGTCTTGTCATTCACGACTACCTCATTATAAATAGAGATATCGGAATAAATGCCGGTTACCTTTGAAGCAGCATATTCTAAAAATTTGATATTCGACTTATGTTGGGTATATTCAGAATCGAGAACGGGGCACAAAGCGAGGTCCCACTTCTTGTTCATGATGTTTATTAAATATTCTTGGTAATTTGAATTCCAGTGAACAAGTTTAACTGTTTTGTCATCCAGCACATTTCCGAAAGTAGTTGGAATACATCCCATAAACTCAATGTGAACATTCGGGTAATGCTTTTTATAAAAATCAAATAATGCGGTTTCGAGAAATTGAAAATCGATCACATGGCCGAAACTGCCTGCATATCCAATTGTAAACTTTTGATGGTCTTTGCCAGCTGTTTCTTTATGTGAATTTTGTTTTACGAATTCAACATTTAAATTGGGAGGGATGATATATACAACCGGATTATAACTTTTGTAAGTGGCTTCCATCTTTCCTGTGCTTACAACAAGACCAGATGATTTTTTCAAAATGGTTTTAATCAGGAGTTCGTTATTCTTGTAAAATGGCTCATTATTTAAATAATACTCCATTGGAAAATTCAGAATATCGTCATCAAAGAAAAAAAGAACTTCCTTATTAATTGTTTTACAATACTCAATCAGATCGACAATTGATTGTTCAAAGATCCTTGAAATAATTATTAAGCTATACTCTTTTAATTCATTCCAATTTAATTTTTTAAATTCAATTAAATTATAATTTAATACGTTTCTCTTTTCAAGAATTTTAAGCGGATTGTTAAAATATATATCCTGAATTGCTGGAGCTTCATGGCTTCCATAAAGTACTAATATATTCATTCCTTTACATTATTTTCCTTAATAAACTCTAATATTTGATCCTTTGCATCTAATTTCCAGATTATGTCCCAAGGGTTATTCTTCCAAGCAAAAGAAAATATTAAGTGATGCTTATTATAGAAATGAATCAATGCTTGCTTAATGCTCGATTGATTGTTTCTGCCAGCGTAATATTCGGATTCACTCTTTTTAAATGCACTGCTTTTAAAATCATAATGATCATGGATAACTATTGCTGCAGGACAATTCATCAATTTATAGCCTGCCTGTGTTATACGTAAACATATCTCATTATCTTCAAAAGAGCCTTTCATCTCTTCATCAATGCCAAACTGCTTAAAAATTTCTCTCTTCCATAATGTTGCCCCTCCCGGTATCCACTCGCATTCAAACTGTTTATTTGAATTCTCATCATCAAAATCAGATCCCTGATCATGCAGTGAATAAAGGGCGTAGTGGTCGTCCACAATCATTTTCCCACCATTAAATTGTATTTTTCCATCCGGAAAAACAACTTTACAGCAAACACCGGCAACCTGATCATTTTTATAAATCTGCGCAAATAAATTCTCCAGGTAATACGGCAAAACCAACAGATCATTATCGAGGAATAGCAAATAATTATTTTTTGCATACCGAGTAGCCTTACTTCTACCACCGGCGCAACCTAAATTTTTTGTTTCCAAAATAACCTTCATATTGTCATATTTCTCAGCAATTTTTTCAAGCTCCGATTTAACGGCATCGGCTGAATTATTGTCAAGAATGATGAGTTCAAAAGGAATTTGTGTATATTTATAAATATTCCTGATTGCTTTCTTCGTGTCTTCTATTCTATTATAGCTAAGCATAATTATAGAAACACTATCTATTTTTTTATTTTTCCTGATCGTTAAATTATTGCTTAAGATGTATTTTTCAATTTTTTCCTCAAGTGGTGAAGACTGTGCTTCAGGCGTATATTTTTTAAAAGATTTATACAATCTATCTCTAATTATCCCCATTAAACTCCTGTTTTCATAGGTAGCTTTATACCATTGAATATCTTTTTCAAGTTTCGAAATCTCTTCTCTTAATCTGGTTATTTCTAGTTCACCATCCATTTGTTTGCTGCAATTTTTAATTATGCTACTTTTAAAATCGATCGTATTATTTACCTCAGCATTCTTATCAGTCTGTCCTTAACAATACCTATGAGTCTTCTTTTTTCATATGTGTTTTGATACCACTCAACGCTCACCCTTCTTTTATCTAATTCACTTTGCAGAAAAATCCGTATCTCCGCATTTTTATTTTCAAGTGTTGTTTCCAGGTTTTTATTTGTAAGCTTTAACTGTTCTGTTTCCTGTTCCCTTTTTATAACGTGCTCTCTTGTGGTGGCAATTTCATGTTCTCCTCTCTGAACCATATGTTTCAGATCCTGGACACTCGTTTCTAATGCTTCTATATAGCTTTTTTGTTTATTGTTTGCGGCTATCTGCTTTAGAAGGTTTTCCTTCACTTGAATTGCTTCCTCTATTTCCGCTCTTATTTCTTCTATCGTCTTTTTTTGCTGAGCGATTTCTTCCACTCTCGCTTTATTTTCTTTGTCTTTATTCTCTAATGATGCAGTAAGTGTTCTGACCTCGGTTTCCTTTTCTTTATTTGCTTTTAACAATGCTGACACCTGTTCCTGGTAACTTTTGAAGCTTTCCTGCTGCTCTTTAAATAATTTTTGCTGACTGATCAGCTGAGCTTCTTTTAATGCTATAATTTCACCCTTATGAGCCTCTACTTGTTTTAAAAGCAAATCATTTATTTCTGTTATTTTTGCCTGCTGCTGATTTACTTTTTGAGATAATTCAGCTCTTATTATCTCGTATTGAGAAACCGTGTTGAGTTCATTTGTTTTTAAATCTGCTATCCTTTTATTGGTAACATCAATTATTTTATCCTTCTCAAGTAGGGCTTGCTTGGCTTTTTCCAATTCTATCTTAATCGTTGTAAGCTCTTCTCTATTATGAACTGCTTGATTGAGAATAGCAGCGCCATCTTCCAGTTGTTTGATCCGTAAATTCTGCTCTTTTTTTTGACTTTCAATTAAACCCAATTGTTCATCCGCTAACCGTACATAATTTTTTTCTATGGATTCCATTTTCTCATTCAAAACCAAAAAACTGTGTTCTTGTTCAACTGTTTTTTCCATTAAATGATTTTTTTCTTCGATCGTTTTATGCAATTCATTTGTTTTAAGATTGAATTCCTGCAAAAGGGCATCGTGCATACTTAAAACATTTTCTTTGGAAAGCCAGCTTCTTCCCCACACGTGAACTGCTATTGTTTCATCTTTAATATTTTTATCCAGCTCCTTTATTTTATAAATTTCATTGTAGTGGATGGGATAAAAAACATCTTTGGGATAAAGCGTAATATTTCCTAAGTTTTGAAATCCATATACCCGTAATCCTTCTTTTTCTCTTAGTAGTTCTGTAACAATCCTCGGTGCCGATAAATTTGCTTCTTCTGTACCATCATACCTTTCCTGAATACTTTGAAAGCACAATTCAATAAAAGGGTGTTGTGGCCGGGCACCAATGATTGCGTTGTTCACCCAGAAAGATTCTGAATTTTCTTCTCCTTCTTCAAACCCCAAAAAGCATTCGTTATTTAACAACTCATCCAGTGGTTTCATTATTTTGATATCCGTATCCAGATATACACCGCCAAAATGTTTGAGTGCATGGAATCGAAGTAGATTTGAGAGATTCGCCCACTTCTTGTTTTCTAAGGCTTTTTTCATGTAAGGAAGATCGATAGGGCTATTTGACTCGTCCCACTTCTTTATTTCCCACTTACTATGCATCCTGCCCCACTCCTCAATATAAGATTTATATTCTGGTGGAATTTCCGCATCGCCAAACCAACAATAATGAATTATTTTAGGAATCATCTTTAATGATTTTTCAAAAATTTCATATTATTCAACAAATACAACTGGTTTTTATAAATATTTCTTAACTTTTCCGTAATAATTGAATAAAAACGAAGTTTTTGTTCAATTATTAGAAAAGCAAAAATAAGAAATTTTGTGGAAAAAGTTAGGTTTTAATGCCTCTTAATTGGATGATAAAAATTCCTTTCCATACCTATGATTTCAGGGCCGTGATTAGTTTCCTGGGCAGTATTAATTTCAGGCTCAGCAATACACTCCCAATTCGTTTTCTTAGCCAATCATCACCAAATTCTTTCACTATTTTTTTCCTGCTTCGTAATTGCCTGGTATAGTTTTCAGCGGAGACACTTGCATCTGAATAAGTAATTTGTACTAATTTCTCAGGTATTACTGCACCTTTGTGCTGTTTCAATATCTTCCAGAAGAATGCATAATCCTCTGCATGCGGGAAGGTATCAGGATAAAAGCCTGTGGAATCGAGTATTTCCTTTCTAAACATAACGGAAGGGTGAATAAAAGAGCATTTGTAATGCATCTCTTTTTCAATTTCTTCTTGTGTTGTTTTAGTAATGTAATCATAACTATGGGCTGAGGTTTTATGCTGAAAACGTGCCCAGGACCCTAATAGCATGATTTCTTTATGCTGGTTCAAAAAATTAACCTGCTTATAAAAACGCTGTTGATCACACGTATCGCCGGCATCCAGACGAGCAATGTAATTAAAGTCGATTCGGGATTTTAATGCTGTTAAACCCGCATTGAGTGCAGTTACAATACCCTGATTCTGATCAAACCGGAGGATATGAACAACCATTGAAGGATCAATCGGCATATCATTACGTGTTATGGGAACTTTGCTTCCATCGTCGACGATAAGAACCTCAAACCTCTCGAATTGATAAGATATACTTTTAAGCGATTCAGTTAGCCCTTTTAGGTTGTTATAACAAGGAATTAATAAAACAAAATCGATGTTATTTGGATTCATGGGAAAAGGGACGTTACTCAGTTCGTGTTAAGCCACTACATTTTTCAATTGCTCAGATAGGATCGCAAGGCCTTCAGCAAACGAATGCGGTTTATAACCCAGTTCCTTTTTTGCTTTCTCTATCACAAAACCAGTGTAAGGTGGTCTTCTAGCTGCCTGGTTCAATGTTGTGGATTTCGATGGCGTTACAAGTGCTTTGTCCAGCTTCCAGAAATCTGCGACTTTGTATACAAGTTCAAGGATACTCATTGTTTGAGGCCCGGACAAGTGATAGATGCCTATTGCCCCTTTATCTGCAATGCGAATGCAACCATCTGCAAGATCTTCTGCTAAGGTAGGGGAACGAAACTGATCATCCACCACATTGATTTTTTGTCCTTTTGTTAATGCATCTTTTGCCCATAATACAATATTGGAACGACTCATATTGTCAACAATGCCATAAACAATGATGGTACGGGCAATCGCCCACTTTATACTGCTTTGCTGAAGTATTTTTTCTGATTCGTATTTGGAGAGCGCATAATAGCTCTGAGGGTTGGGTTTATCCGTTTCCACGTATTCGCTTCCTTTGTCTCCGTCGAAAATAAAATCAGTACTCAAGTGAATCAACTGAATATTTTTCTTTTCTGATGCTGTTATGGCGTCGACCAGGTGTTGCACCGCGGTTACATTCAACATCCAGCATTCTTCCCGCTTGCTCTCACAGGCATCAACATTGGTCATCGCAGCTGTATTGATGATTACATCCGGCTGGACTTTCTTTATTACATCAAACACTTGCGTTCTATCACATATATCCAGGGATTCATAAGTATACCCTTCTTGTTGTGTTAAGCGGTTGGCGCCAACTGATGTGGCAATCGTTTGTATATCTTTTCTCGTTCTTAATGCATAAACGAGCTTTTGACCTAATAATCCATTACTCCCTGTGATCAGTATTTTTTTCATTATTTACAATTGATGGTAAATGCAGAAGTGTGAAGGATTACAAATCCCACACACTTCTTCGTTTACGTTTGAAAGGTTTAAAGAAATTTTTATTTTCCAGAAAAAAAGCCATTATAAAATAAATAATAATGGGTGATCCCACTGTAAAAAAAGTAAGGTAAATAAAATACATGCGAATCTTTGTTGACTTGATTCCTAATTTTTGTCCCAGCCATTCACACACACCAAAGGCTCGTGTTTCAAACCATGCTTGTATTCTTTTTATCATGTTCCGAGTTCTTTTTCAAATAATTCCAAATTCAATTGCCAGGTCCAGGCACTTTCAATCATTTCATCGAGTGTAAATTTTGTTTTCCACCCCAACTCTTTTTCTGAAACGGCGGTATCGCTGTAAATAGCGCCTATATCACCTGCACGTTTTTTACCTATTTTATAATTTAGTTTTCTTCCTGAAATCTTTTCAAATGATTGAATAGCCTCTAAGACACTAACGCCTTTGCCGGTTCCCAAATTGAAAATTAAATAATTGGCATTCATTTTCTTT
>DASRRA010000015.1:0-2598 GCA_035696085.1 Bacteroidia bacterium
TTACAATTTGGTTACTTACCGGAATGTATGCTGGTGTATTCGTGTATTTAATTTTCACTGTTAGTATTTTGTTTATGATCCAGAAAGGGATGTTTGAAGAATTGTTCCTGGGCTATTGCTTTATTTTGATCTTGTCTGACAGTTTGTTCCCCAGTCTGGTTTTTGCAAAAAACGCGAAGAACATTTACATTACTATGTTGGCATTCGCTTTTTTAGTGAATAGGGAACAGTTTAAACCTTACTATAATGGCTTGGCAAAAATATTTATTCCCTTTTTCATTTTTTCTTTTTTTACAGTCTACCTAAGTATTGGTGAACCTTTTATTTTAACAAGTTTTCAAAAAACTTTATCTTATTTCTTAACATTTCTGGTGATCCCAAACTTTGTTAGTTTGCTTTATCGCCAGCATGGTTTGGAATTCTTTAAACGACTTGTGTTCTTTTGCTTTACATCGCTACTGATTGGATTTATGTTGAAATTCAGTTTCCCCTCTATTGCTTACATTCAATCAGGAAGATACCGCGGTGTTATGGGAAATCCGAATGGTTTGGGTATTTATGTATTTCTTATATTCATCTTTTTTTATATAATTGATCATTCTTATAATCAACTGTTTTCAAGAAGACAACGAATCATAATCTACCTGTCAATTATTTTTTCCGTCTTAATGAGTGATTCCAGAAATGCATTGATCGCAATGGTGATCTTTTACTTTTTTGCGATTTTTTACAAACGTTCCTCTTTCCTTGGTTTTATTATATGCATGATTATTATGTTTATTGCTCAGGTCGTAAGCACCAACTTAACAACTATTCTTATCTCCTTGGGTTTAGGAAACTTTTTTAGAGTTGCTACCATTGAGGATGGTAGCGGCAGATATGTAGCCTGGCATTTTGCTTGGCAGGAAATGCAGAAAAACCTTTTTATAGGTAAAGGGTTTGGATATAATGAATTTTACATGCGTCAGCATTATGATTTGCTTTCAAAACTCGGGCATCAAGGAGGAATACACAATTCATTTCTTACCTTTTGGATGGACCAAGGACTCATAGGGTTGCTTATTTATTTAAGATCCTACATCATTATATTTATGAAAGGCGCAAAAAAAATGACGTATGCTTACCCTATCATGTTGGCTATTTCATTCACTGCATTTTTTGAATCATGGCTCGTTGGGTCACTTAGTATTTATGCGCTTTTAGCAATGGTGATATATACCGTTCTTACTAATCCGGAAATTGTAGTAGAAGTTCAACAGCAACAACAACGAGGTTTAGAGTTAACTGAATATGCTCATTAAAGGAGATAAACCACCCCAAAATAAATTTTTAAAAAGCCATTTTTTCAAACGGCTATTGTTGCTATTGGTATTAAGCTTTATTGTTGTTGCCGGGTTTAAGGCTTCCTCTACAGTTAAAACAAAAGGTTATACTGGATTAGCGGATTTTATCACCACGGTGAGCACCAATTACTGGCAAGGACGAGATGCGGAGCCCGGACAAATTTCCATCGAAATCAAAGAGAAGGACCTGAAAAAATTAAAAAAGAACCGTGCACACGCTTTGGAACGTGGTGTAATCATTAACGACCTGGATGGAGATTACGTACCTGCAACACTTGAATACAAGGGACACAAAATGAATGTGAAGCTTCGCCTGAAAGGACACATGACCGATCATTTGCAGGATAATAAATGGTCGTTTCGAATCAAAGTAAAGGATAAAGATTCGTTCTTAGGTATGAAACGATTCTCCCTCCAACATCCTGGAACGCGAGGCTATATTTACGAATGGATTTACCATCAATTGATGAAAAAAGAAGATATTATTGCGTTGCGTTATGAATTTACGAATGTAATGGTAAATGGGAAAGATTGGGGGATTTATGCTATTGAAGAAAATTTTGACCAAGAGCTTATTGAAAATAATAATCGTAAAAAAGGTCCCATCATTCGCTTTAACCCGGATTTATACTGGGCGGATCGCCTGAATGAAATGAATCGCCTGAAACCGGTAGCTGAATTTGCTTCTTTTTATTCAGCCAACCCAGAGGCTTACAGGGAAGAAGATGTGTTGAAAGATTCACTTCAAACGCAATATTATTTAAAAGCATTGGCCTTGATGGAAGGCTTTAGAAGCCGTAAAATTACTGCTTCCGAAGCATTTGATGTTCCGCGTATGGCAAAATTTAATGCGCTCATTGATTTGGTAGGAGGGCAGCATAGCATTGATTGGAGTGATATAAAGTATTATTACAACCCGATTACCGGTAAATTAGAGCCGGTAGCCTATGAAAGCTTCACTACGTTTCCGTTTGAAAGTATTGCAGGAAATTATAAATACACTGTCCTTGATAGCACAAAATCATTTAAAGATTTGCATACAGCTTTATTCAGTGATTCTTCTTTTTTTAAAGCATACATTCATGAATTGGAAAGAGTTTCCAATGCAACCTATCTGGATACATTTTTTAAAGAAATGGATTCCTCCTTACAAAAGAACCTCGCTATACTCTATAAGGAGTTTCCTTATAAAAAATTTGAAAAGGAAAATTATTATGCGAATCAACGCATGATTAAGAAAATATTGAATGCACCA
>DASRRA010000016.1:0-1699 GCA_035696085.1 Bacteroidia bacterium
TTCATCCCATCCAAAAAAGCTGATAGTAAATCCGGCTACAATCCATCCAATTGTTCCCAATACTCTTATTAAAGGAAAATCTTTACTGGGCGTTTGCATCTGGCGGAAAGAAATCGAATTCACCAATGCCAGTGTTGGCATGTAGATGATCATATAAATTAAAATATTGGGGAAAAAGCTTCCGAAATCTCCAACCCTCGATGCATTCCACAACATAATGGCACCCGCAATATGTAGCACACCTAAAATTCTTTGTGCAGGGAAAAAACGATCAGCAATGAGGCCAATAATAAAAGGAGCAATGATAGCACCAATTGATTGTGTAAGATAGGCGAGACTTATTTGTGTTCCGCTGGCCTGTAGTGCTTTTCCAAGATAAGTTCCCAGTGTAACAAACCACCCTCCCCAAATGAAAAAATTTAAAAACATCATTAATGACAACTGTACCCGTGTTGTGCTCTTCATAAACAATTAGTTTGTGTAATTGAAATGGAAAGTGATTTGAGCGAATTAAAATTATGAGGTTGTGTAATTAATAGCATAGCATATCCGTCGTTCTAAAGTACTATTTTTTAAAAGCCCGCAATTTTTTTTGCCAACAAAATTCACATGAATAAAAAATCTCTTTCAATATTATGAAGGATGTTGTTATAAATTTATAGCAAGTATCAATTATGCGAAAATTAAGAATGGGAATGATTGGTGGCGGCCCTGGTGCATTTATTGGAGCCATACACAGAACTGCTGCAAACATCGATAATGAAATTGAATTGGTTTGCGGTGCCTTCAGCTCTGACGCTGAAAAATCAAAACTAGCGGGTGAAGAATTAAACTTACATCCGCAACGGGTTTATGCATCTTTCGAGGAAATGATTCAAAAGGAAGCAAGGCTTGAAGATGATAAGAAAATGGATTTTGTATCTGTTGTTACTCCAAACCATTTGCATTTTACACCTGCCAGGCTCGCTTTGCAAAATGGGTTTCATGTAGTGTTGGATAAACCCATGACGTTTGATTTACAGGAAGCAAAAAAATTACAGCAAGTTGTTAGGGAATCAGGTAAATATTTTTGTCTCACCCATACGTATACCGGGTATCCCATGATTAAAGAGGCAAGGGAGCAGGTAAGGAATGGCAAGCTTGGCAACATAAGAAAAGTATTTGTAACCTATCCACAAGGATGGCTCAGTGATTTTTTAGAAGCCGGCGATAACAAACAGGCTTCGTGGCGAACAGATCCTTCAAAAAGTGGTAAAGCAGGTGCCATTGGCGATATAGGAACACATGCTTTTAATTTAGCTGAATACATTACGGGTTTGCAAGTTTCAAAATTATGTGCGGACCTGAATATTGTAGTTAAGGGAAGAAAGCTTGATGATGATGGTGCTGTCATTTTAAAATTTAATAATGGCGCAAGTGGTGTTTTAATGGCATCGCAGATCATGACTGGGGAAGAAAACAATTTGACGATACAGGTTTATGGAGAGAAAGGCGGATTGGAATGGAAACACAGTGATCCTAATTCACTTTTATTAAAATGGCCCGATCAACCGATGCAAACACTTCGTGCAGGAACCGCTTACCTGAGTGAGATTGCAAAACATAATACAAGAACTCCGGCAGGTCATCCGGAAGGATTTATTGAAGCATTTGCCAATCATTATCGCAATTTTGCTTTGTGTATAAAGGCATCAATTGA